>CAZFDQ010000027.1:0-6332 GCA_964518205.1 uncultured Pseudomonadota bacterium
TCTTTTAACCGAGAATTACACTCAGGAAAGTTTTGAAAAATGGAAAGAGGGCTACAAAAACACTTTCAATGTGGTTTTGCACAACGTCACGGAATTGGAAGACAACCTGGTCGGGGTCAAATTCTCTTCGGCGGACTTGATCGACGAGGAAATCGTTTACAAGCACTTTGAAGGCACGATGAAAGTGGTTGAAATCGACAACGAATACAAAATCGACGGGTATGAGATTAAAGAAATAGAGGAGCCTGATTTTTTCTGGTTCTATGAATCTTTTGAGGAAAAGGAGTAAACCAATAATTAAATTTAAAAATAAATTTATAAACCAACCAGTTGTAATTAAATATAACATCAACTATCCTGATATAACTATTGACAAATGTTACATAAAGAAGTAAAATAGGCCGTATGAGTGAAACTAGACATCAAAAATTTGAAAGACTGGCAACATTGCGAGTAAATCGTATTCTTAACGATTCCCGGTTACTTGGTAATTTATCTAATCGAAGTTCCTACGACTATTCGGATCCAGAAATTCAAAAGATATTTTCTGCAATTGATTCCGCACTAAAACAAGCAAGATCAAAATTTACTTATATAAAGAAAGTTAAATTTCGACTTTAATGGCACAATTTATACAACCAGTCAACAGAGAAGCTCAATTAAAAACAATTTTAGCTGGTTATGAAAATGTGCTTCAAAAAGAATACTGGTTTTCTGAAGCACTCCAAAAGGATGCCATTCAAAACTCCTGGGATGCTAAATTAAACAGCAAAAAGTGGTATTCAAAGATTTTATTCCGAGATAACATTCAAATTGAGGGAGGTATACTATTAATAGAGGATGGAGGAACTTCAGGTTTAATTGGCGACATCCCAAAAGATAAAGAACATTTAACTTCAATTTTAAGCAAAGAAGATCCTGAAGAGAAACAAAAACTTTCTTTCTTCCTTTCTCAAGATTTTAGCGTAAAAGCTGAATCTTCTCTTGGGGCAAGAGGTAGGGGAAAGATGATTTTTGTTGCCGCATCGCAGATAAAAAAAATTTATTTTGAATCTTTTAGAAACACCGACAAGAGATATCTATTTGGATCATTTCATATAGATAAAAATAGGGATGTTCAAGTTGAAATATTCTCTGATGAAGAAGCTTTGAAAGAAAGAGAAAAAACAGAGATTATAAATATTCCTAAATTAATTACTCCTGGAACAAGAATCTTAATAATTTCTCCAAATGAGAAAATAATCGAGGCAATTGAAAACGGACAAATGGAAGCACAAATAAAAGAAACTTGGTGGGAAATATTATCGAAACGGGACGCAAAGATATTAATAGGAAAAAATGAGGTTTGCAGAGTACAAAAATCTCCATGGCTCCCAGTAAGCAATTCTGGAATTAGAGAAACGGAAAATTACGGCCCGATCGATTTAGGTGATGGATTAAAAATCAAAAGAATTTCACTTTGTTTTCTTGGAGAAAAATCTATACCGATTGGGTATGAAGGAATTGCCATTCAAAGAAGAGGTATGTGTGTAGAAAGAACAAAAATTAGTTCTTATAACCCATCAATTTTAAATGGGTTGATTTATGGATCTGTGGAATTCGACGAAAAACTAGACGATGTCATTAAGCAGGCCGAGGCACCAGAGCATTGTTCTTTTATTTGGACAAAAAGTATTGCACCAAAAGTCAAAAAAGAAATTAAAATTTACATAAACCGTTTTGCCGAAAAATATGATATTTTACATAGTAAAGACAATTTACCAAAACAACAAAGAGCGGCTGAAATAGAAGCACAAAAAGATTTAAACAAATTAGCGGAAAAACTTGGTTTTGGAGGCCATAAAACAACCAAAAATAAAAAAAGGAAAAAAACACCAAAGACACCTGAGCCGATATATTTGTCTGTTCCAGATTTTAAAACTCCATTCGAAAACGGAAGAATAAACTCAAATCAAGAAATTAATGGGGCTTATTTTTATCCAATATCAACGTATGAAGAACCATTGAAAGTTTTGGTTAGAGTATGGATAACAAGAGAAGGCGAGTTTGAAGTCAAAGGACTTCATCTAGAAAAAGAAATATTAATTTCAAAAAGGACACTAAAAGAAAAAATTGGTTGGGATAATGTGCTAATCGATGACCGCTTTACAAAAGGAAAATATTATCTTAGGGGGAAAATAATTCCATTGGAAGATAAAATTTTTAAAGATGGTAGGATAGCGGAAAAGGGGAAATTTCTATACCACGTAGTCCAAAAGCCATTTTATGTTAACGAAGATCCTCCAGACTCAGGTTTTTTTGAAGTAATAAGAGAAGAGATCAACGACAAAAAACATTATTTCCGATGGGAAGAACAAGAAGATGGTTGTAAACTATATTGGAATGCAAAACATCCAGAATTAAGAGAAGATTTAAAAGATGAAATTAAACTCAAAAATGTAATAAAAAGAGAAGGTGCCCTTATTTTAGTAACTATGCTATATCTAAGTGCAGAATCTGAAAATGAAGATATCCCTTTAATTTATAGAGAACAAATTAAATTGTTGGAGAAAAAAACCATGGAAGAAAAATTAAGCTGGATATATCGTTTAAGAAGTGAATTTATGTGGGATTCATAAATAATGGCAATTTTATTAAAAAAGGATAAAAAAAATCAATATATCAGTAGTACTGGAGTCGTGACAAACGAACAAAAGAAAACTGCCGATAAAATTCATCATGATCTTTATGTCGGTATAAAAGATCTTGAAAGAAAACTACTAAAGTCAGGAATGATCAACAAGACGGGCACAAAAAAAAATGCGCTGCGCGTATGGTATGAGTTCGGTAATCTACTAAACGCTATAGGGAAAAAATATAAAATATTTGGGACGAATGATGAATTATATTTTTGGCCAGTTATTTATAACTATGTTAGTCGTAATATACAAAAAAGTTCTCCTCCTAAAAACTACAAACAATTATATAGAAACCATTTCAAACAATGCTCTATTTTAGCAGGATATAAATGGGCAATCGTTAAGCGCGTTGGGACTTGGGCTGAATGGAGAGATCTCTTAGATAACAAAATCCTTTTGGAAGATAAAAGGATTTTGAATTGGTTAATTAAAAGAATTATCAAATCTAAAATTGGACACAAAGAGTTTAGGCCATTCTTGCATTCTTTCCGAAGAGAAATGAAGAGTTATGATACAACCATTTTTTCGGACAAAGAACTGAAAAAACTACTTTCGAAAAAAGTGTTACTTATAAATGATAAAAAAAATTAGCTTTATTGATATATTCGCTGGAATTGGAGGATTTCATATTGCTCTTGCAAATTCTGGTATGAGATGCATTGCTGCTTGTGAGTGGGATAAAAACGCAAGAAAGACCTATGAAAGTTACTTCCGTTCTAAAAACCCCAGTACTTTTGAGAAAGGAAGATTTTTCGGAGACATAAAAGACGTAAATTATTCTAATCTCCCGAACTTTGATATCCTTGTTGCTGGTTTTCCATGTCAACCATTTAGCCTTGCAGGGAAAAAATTAGGTTTTGATGAAACAAGAGGAACACTCTTTTACGAAATATTAGAAATTCTTCAAGTTAAGAAGCCAGTTGCTTATTTATTGGAAAATGTGCCAAATATAGAAAATCATGATAATGGGAGAACGATTAAAACAATAGAGCAAAGATTAAGAGGGCTGGGCTATTCTTTTTGGCCCGAAAAATTAAAGGCATCTGACTTCGGTCTGCCATCACTGAGAAAAAGATTATTTATGGTAGGTTTCAAATACGATCCGGAGAATAAGAAGATATTCCGTTTTCCCAAACCTAAAAAATTTAAAACACAGACGTTGTCTGAATTTTTTGGTGAGACCTGGTCAAGAGACCTTGCTTACACTCTTAGGGTAGGAGGGGTCGATTCTGGCTTTAAAGACAAAAGAAACTGGGATACTTATAAAATTAACGGAAAAGTTCGTAAAATTTCTGTCGATGAGGCAAAAAAATTAATGGGTTTCCCTAATGATTTTAAATTCCCAGTTTCTGATGGTATTGCAATGAAACAGCTGGGCAATAGCGTTGCAATCCCTGTAGTAGAGGCAGTCGCAAAAGAAATCCTAAAAAATATAAGGAAATATTATCCAAATGGATAGAATAACGCCCAAACAAAGAAGTAAATTAATGTCTAAAGTGAAAAACAAAAATACCGATATAGAAATAATGTTGAAAAGCATATTGAAGAGTCGTGGGATAAATTTTAAATCGAACTATAAACTTATAGGTAAACCTGATATCGTTCTGGTTAAAGAAAAAATTGCCGTTTTTTGCGATGGCGATTTTTGGCACGGAAGGAATTTTAAGAACGAAAAGAAAAAGTATATACAATTTTGGCAAGAAAAGATTCAAAAAAATATCGATAGGGACAAAAAAGTAAATAAAGAATTAAAAAAAGACGGTTGGAAAGTTCTTCGTTTTTGGGAAACAGATATTTATGACAATATCAATTATTGTACCGATAAAATTTTGGAAGAAATTAATAATTTCCATTAATAATTAAAGTTAAACTAATATTAAAATATGGAAAATTTAAATTTAGTTTATATCGATAAAGATGGGAATAGAATAAAGTGGCATAAAAATAATTTTAATAATCACAAGAAAAAACATTACGAAATTCAATTAAAATTTTTTCAGGATATTTTAGTAAAAATCATTAAGTCACCAGATAAAATTTATAGAGTTGGTGAAAATAATTATGTTCTTTACGGAATTGAAAAAGGTATCGGTCAGTTTAAAAACCAAAATATGAAAGTTTGTACCAAATATTCAAAAATTAAAAGGAAAAGAAAAATAATTAAAACAGGCTATATAAAAAGCGCTTATTTTGTTGAACCAGGGGAAGAAGAAAAATATTATGATTTAATATGGCCAAAAAGAAAAAAATTAAAGAGGGGAAGTGGAGAATAAATGGATAAAAAAGAGAAATTAAAAAATAATCTTGACGAAAAAGCTTCATTAATGTTGAGATTTATTAAAGAAGTCTTAATAAATAGAGATGAAACAAATAAAGAAAAATTAAATGAATTAGAAGACATTTTGTTTAAATATTTTGAGACGCAAGACATAAATATATTACATGATCTTCAAAAGATAGAAAGCAGACCGGTTCCCGAAGGAGTTGAAACTGACTATACAACTGGAATTTCTTTACCAATTGATGGCAAATATACTTCATTAATGGAATTAATTAACGATATTGAAGATTTAGTCTTTAAGATTTCTGAAATTTAATCTTTTTAAATTTGTCATGGGATTTTTGAGAGAGTAAAATACTTCTTGTGTCTGATATTAAAAATCTAACCAAAAAGATTGTTAAGTTTAATAAAGCCAGGAATTGGGGACAATTCCATAATCCCAAAGATTTGGCACTTTCTTTATCTTTGGAAGCTTCGGAAGTTTTGGAACATTTTCAATGGAAATCAAAAAAAGAGATTGAAAAATACGTTAAAACCGACAAAGAACATATCGGCGAAGAACTGGCTGATGTTTTCTATTGGGTTTTGCTAATGAGTTATTATTTAAAAATTGATCTTCTTAAAGCTTTGGGAAAGAAAATGAAAGAAAACGAAAATAAATATCCGGTTGCCAAAGCCAAAGGCAAACACACCAAATACAATAAACTCTAAAAAAATCTAATTCATGAAAGAATTATTAAAAGAATTAGAAAATTTTGGCTTACCCAAAGATAAATTTGCCATCTTTGGCAGTGGGCCAATGGGAATAAGAGGTCTAAAAAAAGTTAAAGATTTAGATTTAGCGGTTATGCCAGAAATTTGGCAAGAATTAGCTAAAAAATATCAAGTGAAAAAGGTTAAAAAAGGAGAGAAAATTTTCTTAAGTAAAAATATCGAAATACGCCGAAGGCCAAATACCAAACTTAATGCTGATAAACTCATAATGCAGGCAGATGTTTTTGATGGGATCCGTTATGTTAAATTAAAAAATGTTATTGAGTATAAAGAAAAATTAAAACGGGTAAAAGATTTAAAAGATATTGAACTTATTAAAAGATATCTTCAAAAAGGCGGAAAGTAAAAATAGCTTCAAATCTTAAAAGTGACTTGCTGTCTTTACCCACAGACTTTAGAAACATCTTTGTTTGACTAATCTTTGACAAGGGGCTAAACTGAAAATAAGCTGAGTTTTCGAGAAAGGAGGTGAGAAAAAAGATGAAAGCCGTTTACACGATCGCCATGATTCTTTTGGTTGTCGGCGGATTAAACTGGGGCTTGGTGGGATTGTTTAATTTTGACTTGGTTGCTTTTCTTTTCGGCGCCATGTCAGGCTT
>CAZFDQ010000028.1:0-1543 GCA_964518205.1 uncultured Pseudomonadota bacterium
GAAACACTTAAATGATAAATACACAGAAATCAATATTTAATATCACTGTTGTCCGATAAAAATATGAAATAAAATTCAATTGTTGCTAAGTTGTTGAAAATCAAATTAAATATTTTACAAAAGCCTTATAATTAAAAAGTAAGCCCCCCTAAAACAGTGAAAGTTGGTGCAATTTAACTTGTTCTTTTTGCCAATCTTTGTCGGGATTTTCTAAAAATCTGAGCAAATGGATGTAGTTAAACAGATGGATTTTGCAAAAACTTACTAGATTCGAAAAAGCCCAAGACCTTTTCAACATTTTTTGCACTACTGTCATCAGCAGATTTGCAATTAGCACACAGTAAATTTGTATTTTGATTGCATTCTCGTTATCACCCAAGAAGTACTTTAAGGGAAAATTCTGCTTTAACTGTTTAAACATAAGCTCAATTTGCCAACGAAGCTTATAAATTGCTGCAACTAAATCTGCCCTCATTTCGAATAAGTTAGTCAGGAACTCAAATTCGCGTTTCAGTACCCTATCGTAAAACCTGATCTTTCTGAGCCTTAACTTACTTGTTTTGTCATCTTCTTTAACTGTTATTTCAATGATTTTATCTTCGAGGACACCTGAATGTATATGATTTTCAATTGTGTTGCAGTGAATGGATTCGTACACCGCATTGTCTTTTATTCGTGTTACAAATCCGGTTTTATGTTCGCAAAACAGTTTGAATGCCCTGTAATCGTTATAACCCTTATCGAAGACATAAATGGTGTTATCGTTGAACTTCAATTTACTAAGCAACACATGGTCGTTTGTTGTGGCATGAGTAAACCAAATCATTTTGGGAACGGTTTCGTCAACATTTAATACAATATGGGCTTTCATTCCACCTTTGCGCTTGCCCGATTTGGGTTTTCGTCCAACACATTTCATAATATCTTTAAACAAGCTGATAGTAGTGCTGTCAAAGATTTCAATTTGCTTGTTTATTACATCTTTAATTCGGCTGTCCGATAAATAATGTCCGTAAGTTCTCATTAGTTTGTTGGATATCATCTCGAAAACATCCGAATCACGCCGTTTATTGGCATCCGAAAGAGTGCTTTTTTTAGGTATGTGATTTAATTGAAAATGTTTCGTTTTGCCTGCCAAACCAAGCAATACACCAGAAACCTCACGTAGTGATGAACATTTTGCAAACGAACAAAATAGCATGCTTATCAAGTGATCTTTTGTTTTGAATTTCTTGACATAATAGTCTGACTGATGGTTCGGGACACTTTCGAATATGATTTTTGAATCGATTAAAGAAATTAGCTGTCCGAAATGCTTTGCATTCATGAATACCTTAAAGATAAACAATCCTTATGAGTAAAACGGAGGTTCCAAAAAAATGTGTAGTTTTATCCATTGTAGAAAAGTTTTTGCAGACCAAATCTACAAAAAAACAAGGAAGCAAGACTCATGCGATGGCTTCTTTAAAAAGAATTTATCGGACAACAGTGAAATTAAATATGATAAAAATGGAGCAAGCAAAGACTTTGAAAAGATTATTAA
>CAZFDQ010000029.1:0-1856 GCA_964518205.1 uncultured Pseudomonadota bacterium
AGGAATGATTACCGGAAAACCGCTAGAATTACAAGGATGCAATTTGCGCGAGGATGCTACAGCAAAAGGTGGTTTTATAATCGCCAAAGAAATGATTAAAAAATTTGGATTAAACAAAAAAAATGTTAAAATCGCTGTTCAGGGTTTTGGCAACGCCGGTCTTTATATCTCCCGCATGCTTTACGAAAGTGGATTTAAAATAGCAGCCGTTAGTGACAGCAAGGGCGGAATTTATAATAAGAATGGCTTAAACATTAATAAGGTAGTTGCGATAAAAAAGAAAAAAAATTCAGTATCCGAATACAAGCAGGCACAAAAAATTGCTGTCGCCGATTTAGTGGAATTGCCTGTTGATATATTAATTTTAGCGGCTTTGGAAAATCAGATTACAAAAGATAATGCAGAAAAGGTTAAAGCAAAATATATTATTGAAATTGCTAATGGTCCAATAGATTACAGGGCGGATAAAATACTATTTGATAAAGAGATAATGGTTGTTCCGGATGTATTAGCTAATTCAGGAGGAGTAATTGCAAGTTATTTTGAATGGTCGCAAAACAAAACAGGGAATATTTTAGAAAAAGAATATTTAGAAAAATTATTGCGGCAAAAAATGATTGATTCATGGAAAAAAGTAATCGGGGTGTATGAAGAGAATAATAAAAAAATAGATTTAAGAACCGCGGCTTATATCCTTGCTGTCAGAAGAATAATAATAGCGGCGAAATTAAGAGGAGATTTAAATTAATGGCAATGAAAAATAAGTATTCGTTATTAATTATCGGGGCCGGTCCTGCGGGATTAACAGCTTCGATTTATGCTTCTCGGTATAAAATAGACCATTTAGTTATTGGCGAGACTGTAGGCGGATTAGCTTTTGAATCGCATAAGGTTTGCAATTTTCCTACCGAAAAAGAAATTCCGGGCTCGGAATTAGTCAGAAAGATGCGGGAACACGCAGAATTTTTAGATATGGCTTTGATAATGGATAAAGCGGTTAGCATTAGCCGAAAAGGGAAAATATTTGAGGTGATTACTCAAAACAAAAAAATATTCTTGGCAGACGCCATTCTTTTAGCTACCGGGACTAAACATCGTTTGCTTAATTTGCCAAACGAGAGCAAATTTCTCGGCAAGGGAATTTCCTATTGTGCCACTTGTGATGCCATGTTCTATAAGGATAAAATAGTTGCGGTCGTCGGGGGTAGCAATAGCGCCACTACAGCTTCGCTTTATATATCAGAAATAGCTGATAAAGTTTACCAAATTTACCGAAAAGATAAATTGCGCGGCGATATCCTATGGATAGACCAATTATTAAAAAATAAGAAAATAGAAGTAATTTATAATACTAATATTGTTAATTTGGAGGGAAGCGAAAAATTGGAAAAAATTATTTTAGATCCGCCGTACAAAGGGAAAAAAGAAATTAAAGTAGACGGTTTATTTATAGAAATTGGCACTATGCCGCAAAAAGAGTTTATAAAGGAATTATCTTTAAAAACAGATAAAAATAATTATATTACAGTAAAACCGGACCAAAGCACTAACCAAAGTGGAGTATGGGCTGCTGGCGATGCGACCACAGCCTCTAATAATTTTCAGCAAATTATTACTGCCTGTAGTGAAGGGGCTATCGCAGTCGAAAGCATATTTAAATTTCTTCAAAAGAATAAATAAGTTATGCCAATAAATAAAATTACAATTTTATCGGGGATAAACAAGTTCGGTGAAAAGGAAAAGTTCGAAAAAATTGACATAAAAAAAGGAGAAGTTGTCGCCATCGTAGGACATACGGGAGCCGGTAAAAGCCAGCTTCTTTATGATTTGGAAAGATTAGCTCAAAAAGACACTAA
>CAZFDQ010000030.1:0-8837 GCA_964518205.1 uncultured Pseudomonadota bacterium
ACGGAATTTTAATTTTTCCAACAAGATCACCATTTTTATTTTTATAATATTTTGTTAATGGTTTGTATTCTTTTTCCATAGATGCAAATGCATGAACCCCTGCTTCAATTGCTCTAAAATCATTTCCTGTTGCAATGGTAACTGCATCAATACCATTCATAATTCCTTTGTTATGTGTTGTGCATCTGTATGGATCTGCATGTGCAAATGCACATGCATTAAGGATTTCCTCGATAATATGTTCCCCTATTAATTCTTTTTTCCAAATGGCTTTTGCTGTTGTAATTCTGTGTATTGGTAGATTTGAAACAATTCTTAAGCCAACATGTCCTCTTGTTATTTTTTCTAATGTAGGTGCAATTTTTTCGGCCATTGTGTTGATTATATTGGCACCCATTGCATCTTTAACATTTACTAACAAGTGTATGATTAGCATTTTACCACGGGATGTTTGGATGATTTTTGTTTGTAAATCTTGTGCTCCGCCGCCAACATCCATAAGAACATGGTCTTGCTGGTTTGATAATTCTATTAATTTTTGTTTGTTCGCTTCAATTTCTTTTTTTGCAAAATTAAAATCTTGAATGTTGGTTAATTGAATTTGTCCAATCATTATTGGAGCAGTACTATAACTTTCAAAACCTCCACTAGTTCTTGCAAGTTTTGCGGCACTTGATGCAGCTGCAACAACACTTGGTTCTTCAAGTGCCATAGGAATTAAATAGTTTTTATTATTAATTAAAAAGTTTGTTGCAATACCGAGAGGGAGGGGCATGATAGATACAACATTTTCTATCATTCTATTTGCAGAATCAAAATCAAAAGTTGTAATGTTTTCAAGAAAAGATATTTCTTCTTTGCTTAGCCTTGCAAAATCTTTTAGAATTGATAAACGTTGCTTATGTGTTTTTTTATAAAAATGAGATATTAGACTACTTTTTTCTGATGTCATGTTTCCTGTTTTTTATAAAAATTTATTTGTCTTATTGGTAGGTGAAAATCGTAAATTACTTAGGTCTTTTTGTCAATTGGGTTAAGTGTAGAATTTTATTTTTTGTTACATTAACTACACTAAATTTATAGTAATTACGCAGTGTTTATGGTTTTAAAATAAGAGTTTTGGTGTGAATGATAATTTAAAACGTAATTTAATAATTTTTAAAAATTTGTTATGGAAAGATTGGGTTGTTTTTAGTCGTGAATTTTGGGGAAAGCTTTTAAATACATTAGTGTGGCTGATTTTGTTGTCGTTTGCATTTGGCTATATTGTTCTTGCTTTGGGAGTGGTGCAAACTTATGGAAGTTTTGTTTTGGTAAGCTATTCTGTGATGTTATGTTTTTATGTTGGTATTGCAAGAGCGACATCTATAGTTGATGATTTTAATGGAGTTAGATATGTGGATTATGAGTTAACTATTCCTGTTTCGAACTATTTGATTTTTGGTCGAAGAATCGTTGAAAATTTAATGCGAACTTTTATTTTTAGTTTTACGTTGTTGCCTATAGGAAAACTGATGTTATGGAACCGTTTTAGTTTAGAATATTTTTCTATCTTGACATACTCCAACGGTTAAAACACGTTGGATTATTTCCAATTTTTCTACCCCATATTTGTTGTATTCCTTTAATGCTCAAATCTTCAAAAAAAAGATTGTCATGTTCGAGAGTCATTTTTTTAGCTAATTTAAAATGATAATCTTTTCTTTGATTCGCAATTTTTTTGTGACGTCTAGCCAAACACAATCTTGCCTTATTACGATTATTGCTTCCACGTTTTTTTGTTGATAGTTTTCGGTTTGCTTGCTTGACTTTATTGCTACCATCTTTAAAAAAAAGAGGCGCCTCAATCTTTGTCCCATATGAACTTGTTAAAAAAGTTTTCAGCCCAAAATCAAAACCTGCGATTTTACCTGTCATGATTCTGCATGGACTGATATCTTCAATTTCACATGAAAAAAATAGATAAATATCTCCTAAAGCATCACGCTTTATTGTAAGCGTTTTAATTTTACCTTCTATCTCTCGCGATTTAAAATACTTAAATTTATCTTTTCCTATTCTTAGTTTTCTACCATCCAATATTTTATAACCTGCTTGTTTAAGCGTAATCGATGCATACCGAACTATTTTCTTAAACATTGGAGGCCTAATCTTTCCTTTGACTATTTTTGGTGGAGTTTGGTTTTCTTGGTTTGAAGCGTATAAAGTTTTTCCAGTATTAGGTTATATGATGCTTTTTAATCCCGTAACATATGCAATGGATGGTTTGAAAACGGCAGTTTTTGGACAAGGGAATTATCTTAATTTTTGGTTGTGTGTGGTAGTGCTAAGTTTATTTATTGTTTTGTTTTGCATGTGGAATTTTTATTTATTAAAACGACGCTTGGATTATGTGTAGGTTATTTAAATTTAATGTAATAACCCTTTTTAACCAAACTTTTTACCCGTTCATATTCCTTTTTAAATTCAGGATCCAATTCTGTTAATCGTTTAAAACCATTTTCAATTTTTATCCAGGGATTAATGCCACGGAATTTTCCATGTAAGAATTTATCATAATCATCAGGTGTACTGATTTTAAAATGTTGGTTGTGGGTTTTTATTTTATTTAATAGGCTTGTAATTTCTTTATCGTTACTTTTTTCTAATTTTTCTATAACAACATCATCTGTTGAAAAATGAATTTCATGATTGGTAATAATATTTTTTTGCAAAGCTTTATTTAATACGTCACCCATCCAGTAATAAATAATAAGATTAGAGGCTGCCGCCCAAAACTTTTGGATCATTGTTAAAGGAAGAGTTGCAAATTTTTTTGCAATATCAATATTTGTAAAAAACCACGTTTCGTTTTCAAAATTAAGATTGTCCAAGATTAAGTTTATACTTTTTTGTTTAATTAAATTATTATAAAAAGCGACTTCAAGATTGTAATCAAATCGATCGATGCAAATATCTGGCAGATCTTGTTCTAAAATTTTATGGTGGCCGCTTTTGTGTAAAATTTCATGCAAAGAGAAATCATATTTTTCTAAAATGGTTTCTATTTTTTGTTGTTCTAAAAACCATTCATGAATATTATCTTGATAAGAACTTTCATGCGATTTGTGCTCAAAAACATGTTCGGCAACATGAGAGAAAACAGTGTGAGATGCATCGTGCAACAAACCTGCAATTTGTTCTTTTATTGTTGCATTATAGCGAACTAATAAAGCAAGAACACCTATGCTGTGATCGTAACGAGAAATATCTTTATATTTAATTGAATTTGCGTAAAAGGTGATTCCGCCTTGATGAATTTTTTTGAGGCGTTGAATTACCGGATGGTTAATAAGTTCAATTAAAATTGGCTCAGTTATTGTGCAATCGCCATAAATTGTTTGCAATCGCAAAGATTTTTTCATATTCCGCCCCCTTTGCTTTAGAATGTTTATTGATGATATTTTATATATTATACTTTGCTTTGTTAATAAAATAAAAGGAAACAGATGCAAAAAGAAATAGAAATTAAATTTAAGCCTACTTCTGAACAGTTTGAGTTACTTAAAAATTGGTTAAAACAGAATGCCAAATTTTTGTGTGAAAAAGTCATTACCGACTATTATCTAGACAATCCTAAGTCCAGCTTTCATTTTATGAGCCCTAAGGGGTATAAAGAGGTTTTGCAGTTTTTAAGAATTCGCATAGAAGATAAAAAAAATGAACTTTGTTTTAAAAAAAGAAATGTGGATAAAGAGGGAAACACTGTAGATGTAGATGAATATGAAGTAACCGTTGATAATGGGCAGAAGCTTTTGCATATTTTAGAGCTTTCGGGTTTTACTAATAATATAAAAGTGAAAAAAACTAGGTATACTTATAGTTATCAGGATTTTGAAATATTAATTGATGATGTGGAATATTTGGGATTGAATTGTGAAGTTGAGCTTCAGGGTCATGATGATGACGTAAAAGTCGGAATTGAAAAAATTTATAACTTGCTCAGATCTATTGGAATTAAAGAGGTCACAACTTTTGATCGAGGTTATGTTTGTATGCAAATTAATCCTGAATATGATTTTAGCAAAAAAATAAAATTGTAATTTATATGAATATTAAAGCTTGTGGATATGGTTTTGGCAAAACGATTCTGTTTGGTGAACATTTTGTAGTTTATGGGTTTCCTGCAATTGTTAGTGCTTTAAGATATAAAACTAAAGCTTGCATTGAAAAAATTCATGATCGAACTATTCAAATTATAGATAAAAGATTGCAGTATAATAAAAAGTGTGAAGCTAGAGAGTATTTACAAAAAGCTTATGTGCAAAAAATTTTAAATCTATTAAATATAAAAGATTTTTTTAAAGTTATTTTAGGCGGAGATTTACCCATTTTTTCTGGTGGGATTGGTGCAAGTGCTGCATTTGCAACCTCTGTTACAAGAGCTGTTAATAGTTATTATAATTTAAATCTTGATGATAAAAAAATTAATGATATTGCTTTTCAGGCAGAAAGCATTGCTCATGGAACACCAAGTGGAATTGATAATGTAGCTTCTGTTTATGGGGGTACATTTTTGTTTAAAAAAAAATTTTCTGTTCAAGCCATAAAATTACAGAATAAAATAGAAGTTGTTTTAGTTGACAGTGGAGATAAAAGTAGTACAAAAGATGTTGTTGTTGATGTGAAAAAATTTAAAGAAGAGAATGAAAAAAAGTTTGCAGTTACTTCTAACGAATACTTAGTTATTTTAGAGCAAGCAAAACATGCTTTAATTAATTTTGATTTAAAAATTATTGGTCAATTAATGGTTAAAAATCATGAGTTGCTTAAGCAAATAAATGTTTCATCTGATAAATTAGATTCTATGGTGGAAATTGCAATAAATGCTGGTGCTTTTGGTGCAAAATTAACAGGCACGGGAAAAGGAGGTTTGGTGCTTGCTTTAACACCAGGAAAAAATTTACAAGAAAAGGTAGCTAGTGTTTTTGAAAAAGAAGGTTTTTCTATTTTTAAAACTGAAGTTGGGTGAAAGGATATAAGTTGGCATTTTTCCATTTATTTAAAATATTTTTTGCTACACCTTTATTAAAACAAATAGCAATGCCGCAATCACCAGCTCCTGCGCCACTAAATTTTGCAGTTGAATTATTTGTGTTTGCAAGCTTAATCAATTTTGTTAATTCTTTTGTTTCTAAATTTGGATGAAGTTTTCGTAATAATTTTCTGTTTTTTCCTATTAGATATAAAATTTTATTTTGGTCTTTTTGATTTAATTTATCTTTGTTTAAAATGGGAATTAATTCCTGTACAATTTTATCTATGGTATTACTGATCTTTTTTAGCTTTTCTTTATCTTTTAAAATTTCAGGAATTAACTTTTCTGTACTTGCGCTATATCCAACAAAGCAGGGTAGAAAGAATATGTTTTTAGGTAACATTAATGGTGTAATTTCTAGGTCGGGCCAATCTTGTTGTACTATCTCATTTAAAGTTTTTTGTTTTTTAAATTCCTTTATTAGCCATGTAGGATCAAATCGTTTGTAAACTATTGGTTTGCCAAAAGAGCAACATGCAACATCGGCACAGCTACCTACTTTATTTTGTGCAAAATAATGGGCAATAGAACTGAGTTTAAAAATTAGATTCTTTGTTTTTAGTGAATTAATCTCTAAGTTATGAAATTTTAAAATAGTTGCGATAGTTGCAACAATTGTCGCCGCGCTGCTGCCAAGGCCAATTTTGGTATAAGATCCATCTTTTAATTTAAGTTTTGATATTTCTGAATCGATTGAAAGTTTAAAGTTATTTATAGCGATGTTTTTTTCAGTTAAATATTTAAGAGCTGTTTTGATTGCTGATTTTGCAAGTAAAAATTTTTGTTGTTCCGTGTTGCTTAATATATTTTTTATATAAACATTTGTATCATCAAAATTTAAATAAAGATTTTCTAAGTTTATATCTTTTGTATTAACTATAATATGTGAATTATGAGAGATGTTGGCTTTTAAATATTTTTGAATTGGTAAAACAATGCACGAATGGTTTTGACTTAAGATACTCCATTCTCCAGATAAGAAGAGTTTCCCGAGTATTTTTACGGTGGTATTACTCATATTTAGTTTTTTTGGAGGTCATGAAAGAAATTTAGCAGCCATAAAGTATATGATTCTGTTGTTCTTGTTCTGATGTAAATATTTCATTTAGTTTGTGGTGAAATGTAACGGAATAGCCAATCCTGGTTAATTTTGTTGAGGCTTCTAAAAATCTTTGCTTAAAAGAATCACTTTTTAGGTAAGTAAATCCCATGTCTGTTTTTAATAAAGGAGTTATTGTTCTAAATTTGGATTTGATTTTTATAATAGGGGTTTTTGGTGGTGCTGAGGATGAGGTTATTTCATGATAACAGTTTTGATGTTTTTTTAAACGGTAAACATACATATATATTTCATTATCATTACTTGAAATTAAGAGTTCCCATATTTGATCATCGGACATGTTATAGGTGATATCTTCTTCTGTAATTAAGCCAATATGCATTGCTCGTTGTAATGCTTTAGCTAAGTAATGGTAAATAATGGTATTCCAAATAGCAGCGCTATTTTTTAAGGTAAGCTCTAAAGAAACATTTGCGAAATTTTTAATAATTCTATATGCGTGATTTACATATGGGGTTTCTTCATCTGAGCTTGTTTCATCATCGATATTTTCTACTTTGAAGTACCATTTTTGTCGTGGTACATCAAGTTTTAAACAATCGACAATTGCTTTGACTTCTCCTTCTTTTAGTTTACCCAATAACCATCCACCCGTAAGGGTATATTCAAGTCTATCTAAGTTTAAATCGGGTCTCTTGGAGGATAGAGAAAGGCATGTTTTTGCTCGTGGCAAGATGTTATGAATATTAATTCTATATTTATTTAGTATTGTTGTTATTCCTGTTGTATTTAAGAAATGTATAAAATTTTCTGTTGCATCATGATATCCATCGTCAAATAATATATCACTTACGTGAGAAAATGCGGTATGTACAATGTCGTGCAAAAGGCATGCAATTTGTTCATTTAATGGACGTCCTTTTAAGCGAGCAATAATCATTGTTTTAATGCTGTGTTCTGCCCTGTTATAATCATCAAACTCTTTGTTATAAATAGCATCAGGTTTAACATAATGAGTAATTCCGTATTGATGAATACCCCAGAGCCTTTGAAATGCAGGATGATCTATAATTTCTATAAGAATAGCATCCTGGGTGCCATGTTTTATTGTAGTATTGCCGACTAAAGTGTTAATTTTTAAACGATTACTACAGTAGTTCAAATCTACATAAGGTTTTATTGGATTAGTAAAAATAAATAGAAGAGATACAAGTATAAAGATTTTCTTTTTTGTGTTTTTCATTTTTATCGTATATCAGTAAAAGGTTTTATTTGTTAGATAATGTAAATAATGTCTAAAAAGGAATCTATATACTAATGAATTTTATAACTTTGTAAAGAAGTTTTAGACGGAAAAAATATATAGAAAAAAATGCGTGTAGGAGATATAAAATGGACTCGCTTATTCGAAGTTGTAATAGTTAATTTTAATTAGCGAGCCCATTTTATATTTTTATTTAATAAAATTTAAATCTTGCAAAAGAGCTTCAAGATCTTCTTCGTGTTCAACTTCATCTTCTAGAATTTGCAAGGATATGTTATAAGTAATTACATCTTTATCTTTTGTTTCTTTCATTAATTTATTATAAACATCAATGGCGCATTGTTCGGCTTTTATGTTTTGTTTTAAAAGAGTTTTTACATTTGGATCTTGAGGTGGTAGATAACCACAGCTGGACATAGTGTGCCATTCTTGTGGATTTAATATTGGTGTTCCTCCGAGTTGCATGATTCTGTCTGCAAGTATTTGTGCATGACGAAGTTCATCTGTTGCATGTTCTTCTAATTCTGTAATTATTGCACTTTTCATTGGACCTTCTGCTAATTTTGCGCCAAGCCAATATTGGTAATATGCAAGCCATTCATCTGCAAATGCTTTGTTTAATAAATCTGTTACAGTTTTTACATCAATTTCTAAAATGGCTTTTCCTTTTGTTCCCATCTTAAGTCTCCTATTGTTTTATTTGATAATAAAATTAAAGCTATGATTAATTTAACTTTTAGAATCGAAAAAATGAATCATTTTTTTACAATATTTAAAGAGTTTAGTATTTTATTTATAGGCTTATTACAATCTGTAATGTTTTAGTGTTTAAAAGGGGATTGTTATTTGACAAATAATTTCATAATTGTAATCTATATATAGAGGTTAGAATTTTATATTGTATGATATTATTGAAAATATTTGGAGGTTTTTACTATGAAAAAAAATAACCTTATTTTATCTGTTGTTTTGGTTGTTTTAGGTCAAGTATCTTGTGTAGCTCATGAAGGATGTACTGGTGGTTGCTGTTCTATCAATAATGCTACAACTCAAAAAGTTTCTGTAGCTTCAGGTGCAAATACTGAAAATAAACCAGCTTCAAAACCTGTAGCTGCTCCAAAAGTTCCGGTTGCGTCTAAAGCGTCTATTGCTCCAGCTGCTTCTGCAGCACCAGCCGCAACTAAAGCACCAGTGGTATTTAAAGCATCTACTGCTACAGTTGCAAGAAAAGAACAAGCTCAACCTGTTCAGCCGACTCAAGGTGAAGTTGCGCAGCAAAAAGGTGTTTCTACAAGTGGAAACGTAGAAAAACAATCACCTGCATTGCCTGAGCCAACACCAGAAGAAATGGAAGAAATGATTAAAGAGTTAGAAAAGATCTTTAAGGAAGCTGCAAAAGATATGGAGCAAAAAAAAGAACAAAAAGATA
Source organism: uncultured Pseudomonadota bacterium (assembly GCA_964518205.1). Taxonomy (GTDB): domain Bacteria; phylum Babelota; class Babeliae; order Babelales; family UASB340; genus CAZFDQ01. The sequence continues at coordinate 8,831 of CAZFDQ010000030.1, forward strand.
ATCAAGG
>CAZFDQ010000031.1:0-3917 GCA_964518205.1 uncultured Pseudomonadota bacterium
TTTTAGACTGCTATTAGATATGAAAAAAGTTCTTTTTGGAATGTAAATTTATTTAGATAAAATATCTTTGTATTTTTAGGAGATTATTGATTATGAACATGTTAGAAAAACTATTATTCATCTTTTTGTTTTTGGGATCTTTTTGTTGCAATTATGTTATTTCAATAGATTTTGACATCGATAATTTAATTGTTTTTGAGGGGAGTGAAGAATATTCGGATAGTGATGTTTCTTCAGATGATACCGTTATTTCAGAAGGGGAAGCCTTGTGTTCAAGTGATAATTGTAGGGCTTGCATTTTTGATTTTGTTCCAACAGGTTGGATAAATAATCAGGAAGATAAGGTGGGTGTTGAACCAGGAATGGTTGTCATTATAAATGGAACATCAAGTTCTGGTAAATCAAGTGTTGCAAGAGAATTAATTCGTAGAATGGATGGACCATATAAATGTTGGGATTTAATGGCATTAGATGATTATGATACATCTGATATTGATGCATTTGGAGAGAGCTGTTACGAAGAAGAAGAAGAAAAGTATCCTAATTATTCATTAGGAGAAGAGAATAGTTTTTTTTGTAGAAATATTATAGATAGTGCACTATCTGGAAAGAATGTTATTTGTGATACGGTTTTATATGCTAGAGAGAATGAAAGAGATAGAGAAGATTATTTGGGATGTTTTGTTGAAAGATTACGAAAAAATGGGATTAAATATGTTTCTGTTTTAGTCTATTGTCCTCTTAATAAGCTAGAAGAACGAGTAACAAAAAGAAATCGCTTAGCTCAGGTGCTGCATACTCCTGGAGAGACAAGAAGCCCATATCAGTTTGCTTACCAATTTGCATCTCTTTATCATTGTGAGTCGGACGTATGTTTTAGCCCTGTTGTTTTTTCTTCTGATTTAGGAACATTATCTTCTGTTGATGTTCAAAGAGTTTGTAGTACTCCATTGTTTTATGAACATTGTGATGGAGAAACTGGCGTTGCAAGAGTTGAACATAGACTTATCACGGGTTTGGGTTTGACTCCTAGCCCTAGAGATGAAGTTGTTGCACCATCTCCTGTAAGTCCTGCTGTTAAACATGATTATGTTGTTTGCAATCAAGGATTGGGCAACAAGATTAATAGAAGATGTGCACAAGAAATCTATTCTTTCTTGATTCAAACGTTTTTAAATGAAGACGAAGAATAATCTACTTTTTAGAAAAAGTTTATAGAGCCAGTATATTTTTTTAAAAAAAATCCAATAAATTGACAGCAAGGTTTTTTTGAGATATTGTTAATGTTAACCTTTATAATTTTTAAACCGAAAGGTTATGATGATAGCCATTAATAATATCTATATTATCATGAGCGTTCTTAAAGCGGCTTAACTTGCCTGCTTATCTTTTTTTCTAATTTCTTTCTTTGCACGTAAGTGCAGTTGCTTTAATTTTTTTGTTGTCTATGTGCCCACTATTTTTGTGTGCATTTGTGTTAACTCTGGCTGGTTCACAATAAGCGCCCTACTACGAATACAGTATTTTGTGAATTGCTATAATTTCGAGGAACGATTATGCCGGAAAAATTATTACTCAAAATAGAAAATGTTAAAAAATATTTTCGCCAAGGCAAAAAGGTGATTAAGGCCTTGTGTGGTGTTTCTCTTGATATTTATCAAGGTGAAATCATTGGATTACTTGGTGTTAACGGTGCGGGAAAAACAACACTTTCGTCCATTATTGCAACATTGCATCCGCCAACAGATGGAGATGTTATTTTTAATGGAAACTCCATTTATAAAGATATAAATAGATATCGTCAGTTTATTGGATATTGTCCACAAAAACCCAATTTGGTTGGAGATCTTACTGTTAAGCAAAACTTGTTGTTTGCGGGACGATATTTTGCAATTCCTGAAGATCAAATAAAAAAACGTATGAATGAGCTGATGAAAAAATATGAACTTGATCAATATGCGGATTCAAAACCAGAGGTTTTGTCTGGAGGTTATTTGCATCGAGTTTTAATTGCGCGTTCGTTAATGCATAATCCAAAGATGGTTATTTTAGACGAACCAACAGTTGGTTTGGATCCTCATATTCGTCATCAGCTTTGGGAAAATATTCGCAACCTAAAAAATGATGGTGTAACGGTTCTTTTAACAACACACTATTTGGATGAGGCAGAAGTTTTGTCTGACAGAATATGTGTGCTTGATAAAGGGCATGTGAAATTAATTGATACACCGGCAGGTTTAATGTCTGCTTATCAAAAGAGCAGACTTGAGGATGTTTTCTTGCAGTTGATGAAAGAAGAAACAGAGGAACAAGGTAAAGATGAATAGTATTTATTTGTTGAATTGGAATGCCGTTCGCCCTGAGGAGCAACGCTACGCGTTGGGTCTCGAAGAGTTTTTAACGAACGGTGTCCATATGAAATAGAACCGATCAGTAAGACCCTTCGAGACGACTGCTTTGCAGCCTCCTCAGGGTGATCGGGTTAGTTTTAAGTCTTTATATAAAAGGTTGTGTTTTATGACTAGTAAATTTAAATCATACTTAAAATTATTTTGGCAGCTTGTAAGAACAGATTTAATCATCTTTAAGCAAGGCTTTGTTGATAGTCTTATTGATACTTTTATTTTAGTAACTCTTTTAGTGATTGTTGTTACATACATCTATCCTTCATTGGGTATGTCTACTTCCTTTGGTCCGTTTTTTGCCGTTGGCATGGTTGCAACAAGTAGTTTATTTCAGGTCTGGCCGGCTGCGGTAAATTTTATATCAGACCTTGAAGGAAACAAAACAATAACCTATCCATTAACCTTGCCTATTCCTTCATGGATGGTGATGGTTAGTAAGTCTATTGGTTGGGCATGTAAGAATGTTGCAATTTCTATACTCATCTTGCCTGCCATGAAGATATTGTTATGGGATAGAATGGATTTATCTAATCTTATGATAGGTAAATTTTTGTTAATGTTTTTTAGTGTAAGTATCTTTTTTGGTTTTTTCTCTCTTTTTATGGCAAGCCTTGTAAAAGATATGAACAATGTTGATAGTGTTTGGATAAGGGTTTTATTTCCGCTTTGGTTTGTGGGATGTGCGGAGTTCCCGTGGACCGTTTTACATGGATTAAACCCAAATCTTGCTTATCTAAACTTTATAAATCCAATTACCTATGTAATGGAAGGAATCCGTTCTCCAGTCCTAGGGCATGAAAACTTTTTGCCATTCTGGTTTTGTTTTGGAATGGTGTGGCTTTTTTGTTTTGCGTTTGGCTGGATGGGAGTTAAGCGTTTAAAGAAGCGTTTGGATTTTGTATAGAGGGAATTTAATTGATGTATGTGGATGATTATAAGCTTTTGAATTGTTTATAAGTTATATTATGTAGAGTAGTTATCCCGGCCTGCGAGCCGGGATAACTACTCTCTCCTTTAATATTCCAACTTTTGTATGTAAATTTCTTTTTTTTTAATCAGAACAATATCTTACACACGTTTATACAAATAAACTGTAGACCCGCTTGACCATGTCATAGGAAGTGTATATTTTTTTAACAATTTAAAATTTTTATTTTTAGGTAAATCTTTTAATGTTAAAATACGTAATCCTTTTTTGCCTTTTGCAAACTTATTTGTCATTATTTCCATTAAATCTTTAGAAAAACATGTGGAACACATAAATACAACTGTTGCATCCTTAAGGTCTGCCGTAGTTATATTTTCTTCTAAAAAATCAATTTTGCGTCTTTTGCGGATCATTTTATCTTTTTTAAGTTGATCTTTGATTTGTTGGGCCTTTGTAACGCGGGTATGAGCGAGTTCTACTCCTGCACTTTTTTTTACAGGAGAGTTTAAAAACACTTGTGTTACAAATTTTCCAACTCCACAACCAAGATCATAGAAAACATCTTTTTTGGAAAGTTTTAAATT
>CAZFDQ010000032.1:0-2713 GCA_964518205.1 uncultured Pseudomonadota bacterium
TAAGGAATAAGTATTTCAATTGGTTTAGTCCCAAAAATAATCCCTTGACCGGAGCTTTTTTCATCACTGGCATTAAATTCAATAAAATCAGTTGGACAAATCTTTTTTCCTTTAGAATAACCCTCCCATTGTGGTTTACCTGAGGAGGCATATAACGCAGTTTCGTATTCGTTTTGTAACAGTTTTTCTTCCTTCTTTAAATTTAAACCAGAGAAGTTTTCAGAAACTCCGACCATTGCTATATCATGTTTTGAAAAAAACCGGTATTTCGAAGCAAACCCCTGGGTTCTATTTTTTAAATGCCAAACAATCATATTTTTTATCCTCCAATACTTTTCCATCTCATTCCAAATAGTGCGAATATTCTTCCAATTTTCAAAAACGATAATGTTAAAATCATCTTTAGCAATTTTCTTGACGTTAGACATCCATTTTTCAGTAAAGTCGGGAGGTAAAATATCAGTTTCTAAATATCGACGGTTCTTTTTTGCGCCAAAACCAGTTGTAGCGTTCCCGTGTCTTTTCCCTCCTTTTAAATATTGCAAAATGTATGGGGGGTCACAGTAGCACATATCAGCTTTTTCCCCACCCATTAACTTCAACACATCAGTTTCAACAGTTGAGTCGCCACACATTAACAACGAATCTCCTAATGTATAAACATCGCCTTTTTGAAAATTTATTTTGTTTATGTCTAGTTTCCGAAGTTCTTTTACTAAATCAAATTGCTCTGGAATATCTATCGTGTCAAAAATAGTATCAAGTTCTTCGCTGGAAAAACCAATATCCTTTAATAAAGTCTCATCGAACTTTGCCAATAAGCCAAAATCCCATTCTCCTTGGTTCCGATTAAGCCTAATGTTAAGTTCTTTTTCTCGGTTAAGGCTAGGGATTGTAAGGAAGACAACGGGGGTTTCAGTCTGCCCTAATTTTCGTAGAGCTAAAAGCCTTTGGTTTCCACCAATAACGATCCCTTCTCTTCCAGGAGCGTTATTTACCAACAGTGGATCAACTGTTCCAAACTCTGAGAGACTTGCAATCAATCCTTCTAAGTCCTTCTCGCTAATTTTCCGAGGATTATACTCGGCAAATTTTAAATTTTTAACAGGAACATATTGTATTTGAATTTTGTCTTTCATCTTTTTTTGGTAACTATTGATAACAAAAAAACGCCTTCGGGAAAAAACTCATTCCTAAGTTCTTTCCTTAAGGCGTCATTTATAACGGTGCTCGTCGACACCGGGTTCTTTTGAAGAACTAAATAAAGATTAATACTTATTTCTCCTTCTGTCAAGTGGTAAAATGAAGCTAATTCTCAGAAAAAATTCAATGTTGTCAAGAAAAAATGTTGACAGCAGCTATAATTGTGGTATAATCAACAGTATATGCATAAAATTCAGCAAAAAATTTTAGAATTGGCAAAAACAAAAGATGTTTTGGAACTTGGCCTCCGTCCATTAGGAAGATTTATTGGAATTAACAGCCCTCAGCAGGTTAAGCATCACCTTAATCAGCTTTTGAAAAAAGGCCTTATTAAACCTCGATCCCGCGATAATATTAAACAATTCTTGGAGCATAGCGCTACCAAACAACCTTCATTAACAAAAATTCCAGTACTTGGTGCTGCTAATTGTGGAATAGCTACGATTATTGCTGAAGAAAATGTTGAAAAATACATTAATGTTTCTCAATCCCTTCTTAAAAAGAGTGGTAATATCTTCGCTTTGGTTGCAAAAGGAGATTCTTTAAATATGGCAGACATTGAGGGAAACAAAATTGAGGAGAACGACTATATTATTGTTGACGGAGATCAAAGGAATCCTTCCCCGGGTGATTATATTCTTTCCATCATCGATAACTGTGCGAATATAAAAAAGTTTGCCCGTACTAAAGATGGCAATATTGCCCTTCTTTCCGAATCAACATCAAAACACTCTCCGATTTATCTAAATAAAAATGACGATTTTATTGTCAATGGCAAGGTTATACAAGTTATAAAAGCAATTAATGAAGAATAGAGGGAGGTGACAATAATAATAATATGAAATTAATTTGGACAGATAAAATAGATTTAAAAGCAGAAGGTGTTTTGAACATAAAAGAAATCGCTGGTGTCTACAGACTAGGTTATTATGATCCTAAGTTGAATGAATATCATGTTTATTACATAGGACAAGCATCAAATCTTAAAGATCGACTCTCATGCCACATACCGGAAAATGAAGAAAATTCTTGTTGTAAAAAATATCTTAATAATTATAAATGTTATTTCAAGGCTGCAGCTGTTTCTACACAATCAGATAGAGATGCGTGCGAAAGAGCTTTATACGACCATTTTAAACCGCCGTGTGTAGAAAAAGTACCAGACGTTGAACCGGCTGAAATAAATTACGATTAACTTATGTCTCAATATTACAACCCTAACAGAAAAGGTAATTTATACGATAAAAATTCAGGCCAAACTTTTAGATTAAGTCGAAGTAAAATCGATTTGTTTATCAATTGCCCACGTTGTTTTTACCTTGATCGAAAACTAGGTATTGCTCAACCTCCTGGATACCCTTTTACTCTTAATTCTGCAGTAGATAAACTTCTTAAAAAAGAATTTGATATACATCGTGCCAAAGGTACAAAACATCCTTTAATGAAAGCATATGGAATTGATGCCATTCCCCTTGCCCACGAAAAAATTAATGAATGGAGAGATTCTTTA
>CAZFDQ010000033.1:0-3428 GCA_964518205.1 uncultured Pseudomonadota bacterium
CTTGGTCGGATTGAATTTTCTAATTATATAGACAATCTAATAAAAAAATAATCTAATAACAAAATGAAAGGAATTCAAAAATTAATTAAGTCCAATTTTAAATTAACTTGTCTTGATGTTGGAGCTCGCGGTGGATTTTTAGATGATTTATCAATAATTTCCCCCTTAGTTGATGCAATTGGATTTGAACCTGATAAGGAAGAATGTGACAAACTAAATGCCTCTGTTAATAATTTGCATTGGAGAAGCCTAAGATATATCCCAACGGCTTTAGGAACGGGGATATTCAGTTCACTATCTTTATATCGTAAAAGGGGATGTTCTTCTTTAATTGAGGCGGATCAAGATTTAGGAAAAAAATATAGCAGGGGAGACTATTATATTTTAGATGATAAAATTGATATTCCGATCATGCCAATGGATGAGGCTTCCCAAAAATATAAATTTGAAGATGCCTCTTATATGAAAATTGATATTCAGGGAGCTGAAATGGATGTGTTTGATTCTGGAAAAAAACTTATGGCGGAATCAATGTTGGGAATAAGGACGGAAGTATCTTTCATTCCTTTATACAAAAATCAACCGTTATTTGTGGAAATAGATACCTATTTGCGCAGTCTGAATTTTGCTTTGATGGGATTTATTGAACAGCATCATTGGCGCAGAAGCACTAAAATAAAGTATCCAAGACCGTCTAAGGGTAAATATCCGTTTTCCAAGGGTCAATTGGTCCATGGGGATGCTTTGTACTTGCGCGTTCCTGAAAATATGCCGAATGAAACGGAGAAAGAAAAGAATAAATTAATGGAATTAGCAATTATATCCTTAGCCCTCGGCTACATTGATCATGCGCAAGCGGTTTTTGACAAACCGGGATTGTCGGAGTATATAAGAGAAAAATACAAAATTGAGCCAATACATTTACTGGAGGATTTTTCTAAAATACTTGCTCGAAGGATACGGGTTGATTTGATGAAAAATATCATTGCTGACGCAAAAAATTATATTAAAACATTTTCATTTTAACCAATGCATAGAATATTTCTTTTTGAAAGCGGAACGACTGGGTGGGGAGGATCATTCAAAAGTTGTTATCTTATAGCCAATGCATTGAGGAAGCGGGAGGCTTTTGTTGCTGTCGGATATCTAAATTCTTCAAATTATTGGAGAAAACTTGAAGTTGATAATTTTTTGATAAAAGAATTTTCTCATAAGTTATATAGCAAAAAAATAAAAAACAGTTTTTGCAATAGATTACTTAGAAGATTGGATAAGCATACCAAAATTTTGCTGTCTCTCTTTAACAATAAAATTCATAATAAATTTATTTCAGAAGTGGTGGAATTTATAAAGGAAAATAACATTAATCTTATACATTCAAATACCAACTATATAAGGGATATTGAAATATTTAAATTAGCAAAGAGAATGGGCTTGCCGATAGCATGCCATCTTAGAATGGAACCTTGTCAAAAATTAACCTTTTTTGAAAAAAAGATTGCTCGGTATGAGAAAGCTTGCTTCATTGCAGTTTCAAAAGCCATACGACGCAAGTGGATTGTTGCGGGTTTACCAAAAGAAAAGATAAAGTTAATATATAATGCTCAGCCGCAATTAAACTCAATTCAAATGAAGAATTTGGTAGATTATTCCGATAATTTTCCCGTCAAAATTCTTTTCGTAGGAAGGCTTTCAAAAATAAAAGGAGTCGATGTTTTGATAAATGCTTTAGCTGGAATTAACAAATCAAGCTGGAGGCTTTCGATTGTTGGAGATGGGGATGAAAAGAATGAATTAATGAAGTTGGCAAAAAACAGGGGATTGAAAGAAAATATTGCTTTTTGTGGCTTTCAAAAGACAGTTGAAGATTTTTATATAAACCACAATATTGTTGTTGTTGCTTCTCGCAAGGAGCCTTTCGGGCGAGTTGTTATCGAGGCTATGCAGTTTGGAATTCCGGTTGTTGCGTCAAATATTGACGGTCCGGCGGAAATTATTAAAAACGGAAAAGATGGCATTCTTTTTGATGTTGACGATATTAACGGGTTAAAAAAAGCTCTGGAAATGCTGATAAGTAACTCTGATAAGAGAAAAGAAATTGGTTTGGCCGGGAAAGAGACACAAAAGCAATTTTCTGAAGAAGTTTTTATGAATAGGTTGTCGGATGTTTATCAGTGGTTATTATCTGAGAAATCAATCAAATAAACAATGAATAAAAAAATCAAAGTTTGTTTTATCTCAATTAAAGCTTATCCCTTATTTAACAGCGCAAAAAGGGATATAGCCTTCGGCGGGGCCGAAGTTCAGATGTATCAGCTTGCAAAAAAAATGGCAGAAGATGAAAACTTCAAAGTTTCATTTGTTGTCGGTGATTTTAGTCAGCCGGAGGAAGAGCTTTTTAGAAATGTACGGGTTGTCAAATCAATGAATCTTAAGCGTCAGTTCGGTTTGTTGTCGGGAATACTGGAACAGTTAAAATTTTGGCTTGTTCTTAAGAAATCAGTTGCTGATGTTTATATTCAAAGAGCGATAGGGGTGGAAACTTTTATCGTAGCTTTTTTTTGCAGGTTGCATGGCAAAAAATTTATCTATATGATAGCGAATCGTCCGGATGTAGATAGATCATTTAGAAAAAATCATTGGCTAATTGGATGGTTCTATGAAAAGGGGCTAAAAATGGCGGATATCATTATTGCACAGAATATCGATCAACAGAAATTGCTGAAGAAAAACTTTCATAAAAAATCTTTTCTAATTAAAAATTCATTTAATCTGACAAATAAAAATGAAAAGGAAGTAAAAAAATGGATATTATGGGTTAGCAATTCGCGGAAACAAAAAAATCCAGTAATTTTTTTGCGATTAGCAAAGGATTTTCCCGATGAAAAGTTCTTAATGATTATGCCTCCGAATGATATTAAGCTATGGAAGCAGACATACCAGGAAGCTAAAGCGATCAAAAATCTTGTTTTTATTGAAAAAGTTCCTTTTTATAAAATTGATAAATATTTCAAACAAGCAAAAATTTTTGTAAATACGTCTTTCTATGAGGGCTTTCCTAATACCTTTATTCAGGCTGCAATGTTTGGAGCGCCTATCCTTAGTTTTTTAGTTAATCCTGACAATTTCATAAATAACTATCAGTGCGGTTTTGTCGCTGAAGGAAATTATGATAAAATGAAAGTTCAACTGGAAGAGCTAATAAAAAATAAAGAATTGTGGAAAAATTTTTCAAAAAATGCTTGTTCATATGTTAAGGAAGAACATGATATTGAAAGAAATATGGAAAAGATAAAAAAAATAATCAATTATTTATGAGTAATCGATTAAAAAAAAAGATTGCTTTTTTTGTTCCGTCCTTAATGGGAGGTGGAGCGGAAAGAGCTATAATTAATCTTGCCAACGAATTTGGTCAAAAGAACAATATA
>CAZFDQ010000034.1:0-7678 GCA_964518205.1 uncultured Pseudomonadota bacterium
AAGCAATTTTTAACTAAATCTTTATTATTTATGAAATTTTGAGAGTCGCTTAACATATGCACTATTTTATCATTTTTTAGTAAAAAATCTAAGCATGGATACTCCATATGAGAGATATGTTAAACTTAGTAAGTCTTGAATCATGTAATAAACAAAATCGTGCAACATGTACCCAACCTTTACAGTGCTGTACATGGCATTGTAAATATAGTAAAATCGCAAGGTAATATGATAAAAGATTTCATACTACATAGCTCAGTTCTCGATATAAAAAAGAACATAAACTATATTCTTTCACATTCTGAGGGTTTCAATGGAGAACTTACCCAGCTTGAGATTTCCCTCATACAGTCGGGTATAGAGGCCCAAACTTTTTTAATTAAAACGAAAAAACTTTTTTACATACTCAAACTTTCTTCACCTGATAAATTAGAAGAGGCAAAGTACGAAATTGAAATACTAAAAACCCTAAATAAATCTTCATGCAATTTTGTTAAATTAGAGAGTGAGATCTTCTACCTTGGAGATGAAATTGGAGTTTTGTATAAATATTTTCATGGACGAAGTTTGACGAAAAATAGTATTACGCCAAAAACCCTCTCTCAAATAGCACAAATGCAAGCAGAGATGCATAAGATTTTAAAAAACTTTAAACCTACGACAAAAGAAAGAAAAAGATTTTCTATCTTCGACTTCTCTTTTATTGATGCTTTTGATTCTAATTATTCACAAGAGGTGAAAAAATTAATAGAAAAAGCAAAAGGAGAGTTAGTAGAAAAACTACTCCCATATAATAAACACCAATTTTTCCAATCTGTTATTCATGAAGATTTGGAGTTGGTAAATATTTTAAAAAATAAAAATGGTCAGTTAATTTTTATAGATTTTGGAGAATCTCACAAATCACAAATAATTAGTGATGTTTCTACAGCTTTAAAAGAACTTATTTTAAATCCATTAGGTATGAGAAAAGATCTATTCGTTTTATATCTTCAAGAATATCAAAAACACAATCCTGTTTTAGACCAAATACAACTTGAAGTAGTACCCTTGTTGATGTTGAGGAGAACCCTTTTTATGTTTTTGTACCTCCTATATAAAGGTGGCACGGTTAGTAATGAAAAAAACGAAGGTTACTCTTGCAACGTTGATATAGAAAAGAAACGTTTAAAAGAACTACTTCAAAATAGAGATTTAAGATTTAATATAAATGATATAGATTATCATGAAAGAAAAGAAAGTAGGGCTAATATTAGGTAAAATAGCCCCCTATCATAAAGCACATAGCTTCTTAATTAACACTGCCCTTAAAGTTGTTGATGAGCTGATATTTGTAGTATATGATTGTCCAGATCGAATACATATATCCACAAATATCAGGGCGGATTGGGTACGCAAACAGTATCCGCAAGTAAATGTTATCGAAGGTTGGGACGCACCAAATGAGCATGATGATTCTGATGTAGATATACAAAAAAAACAAGAAAAATATATATCTCAAATTTTAAATGGAAAGAAAGTTACACACTTCATATCGTCAGAAAAATATGGTGAACATATGAGTAAACATCTTAAAGCGGAAAATATTGTTGTAGATATGGAAAGGAAGAAGAATAAAATCTCGTCAACTATGATAAGAATGGGGGGTGTGTATAAAAACAGAAAATATTTACCTAGTCTCGTATACTATGATTTAATAACAAAAGTTGCTCTTGTTGGGTTTGATTTGGAATCAACAAATAAGCTTACTAAAAAAATAGCATCCAAATACAAGACCATATTTGATCCCTTATTAAACGAACCCTACAATAAGAAAAATCTGCTTAATCTTATCGAGAAAAAGAAAACAGAGTTATATGACAAGGATTCAATTAAAAAAGCAAAAACTTTTGCGTTCTATAACAAGACACTGATTGAGGGTTATGTGTTTTTACAAGGTACTAAGAGGGAATTTTCTTTAGATATTAGAGAAGAAGCTTTGCGGCAAATTCGGAGTTTTGATATTATCTTCCTTAATCAAACGGAGGACAAAATAGTCAACGGAGTTAACAGTTCTTTCTTAAATAACCAATTGGTTGCTTTACTTGATTCAAACAAAATAAAACATTTTATGTTAACAGGTAACGAGAAAGAAAAACAACAAAAAATTGGAAAAATCCTTGACTTAAATTTAAAAAATAAAAAGTTCTTATGACAAATTATTTGGCCAGTGGGGTAAATTCACCAATTCCAATTCCAGAATTTTATCCAAGTAATATAATAAAAGGGGATGGTGTGTATGTAATTGATTATGATAATAATAAATATATAGATATGTGGATGAGTTATGGCGCATTACTCTTTGGTCATGCAGATGAAGATATTGTTAAAATTGCTCAAGATACTTTGAAAAATGGTTGGTTTTATTCATATCAAACTAAAATAGAAAAGGAGCTTTCGCAAATTTTACATAAATATATCCCATCTGCAGAAGTCATAAGATATGCAACAACAGGATCTGATGCTGTGGCATATGCAATAAGAGCAGCTAGATCATATACCAAAAGAAAAAACGTGCTGACAATAAAAGGAGGATATCATGGTGCCCATGAAGGAATGATCAGTACAAGAGGGACAACGATAAATTTAGCTCCAGAATATGTAAACTTCAATGATGAGAAAGAGGTATACAATAAGTTAAAGAAAGGAGATTATGCATGCTTAATCGTGGAACCCATATTGGCTAATTCTGGTTGTGTCCCGCCAAAAGAAAATTATCTGAAAAGGCTCAGGGAGATTTGCAATGAGACAAATACAGTTTTAATATTCGATGAAATAGTAACTGGATTCAGAATCTCGATTGGAGGAGCTCAGGAAAAGTTTGGCGTTACGCCAGATATATCAACTTTTTCCAAAGCTATTGCTTCTGGGTTCCCCTTATCAGTGATTGCAGGTAAAAAAGTAATACTTGAAGAGTATATGCCTAGAGGGGATGTTTTCTTCGCAGGAACTTTTAATGGGCATCCGTTGTCTTTAAATATTGCTAAGAAAGTAATAGAAAAACTTGAAGATGGAAAAATTCATACAGATTTAAACAAATTAGGAGAAAAATTCAGAAAAGAGATATCAAACCATCTAAACAAGATACAAGCAAAGGCATGTATACAAGGGATTGCTTCTATGTTTACCATTGCTTTTGGATGTAGAAGTTTTAAGTATGGAATAGTTAATGAGAATTACGATGTAAATTCATATAACGATTTTATTAGTAAGCTTGCAAAAAAGGGTATACTATTCCCTCCTTTACCAACAGAAACAGTTTTTCTTTCAAATATCCATGAGCCTCTAGCAGATGAAATTATTTTTGCTATTAAAGACACATTAGATGAAATGAAAAACGAAAATGTAATATGATGACAAAAGAACAAAGTGTTTTAAAATCTTTAAATGAAACCATACGTAGAGCAAGCACTGCGGATCTTTATAAAGAGAAAAACCTAAAGGAATTAAGTAAACTTTCGGAGATAAAATCACTTCCTTTTACAACAAAGGATGATTTGCGAAATGGTTTTCCTTTTGCAGGTTTAGCAATAAACATGAGCAAAGTGCTTGAAGTACATACGTCCTCAGGTACTACAGGAAAACCTGCTGTATCTTTTTTGACGCGTAACGATATTAATGAGAGTAATGAGGCAATTTCGAGAGCATGGAAAACTTTTGGAATAAATGAAGAAAGCAGAGTGATTTTTGTAATGAGCTATGGATTGTTTAGTGGGGCTACTATTAATACGTATGCTATACAACATTTGGGGGCATTTGTTTTGCCATCTGGGATACAGCCAGTTGGGGTTCAAATAGAGTTATTAATTGATTTTGAAATTGATACTATCGTCGCAACACCAGGATTTTTACTATATTTAACCGATTACATCAAAAAAGAAGGGATAAAAAGAGAAAATTTTAAATTAAAACGAGCAATAGCTGCTGGAGAGGTGTATTCAGAAGAAGTTCGACAAAAAATACAAAACGATTTACAAATAGAAGTTTTTGATCATTATGGTCTTTGTGAAGTAAACACAGGTATTGCTTATGAATGTAAACACCATAATGGTTTGCACATATTAGATGATTATGTATTTGCTGAAATAATAAACCCAGAAACAATAGAAATATGCCAAGAAGGTGAACTGGGCGAATTGGTATTAACAAGCCTTAAAAAGGAAGCTTCTCCTATAATAAGGTACAGAACAGGTGATAAAACGAGAATTATCTCTAGTGATTGTGAATGCGGAAAAGGTTGCCTTAAAATAGAAAGAATTGTGGGGAGAATCTCTGAAACCATGTTTATAAAAGGTCTGAAAATAGATCCTTATGAATTAAAGGAATTCATTATAAATGAAGCGAAAGAGAAATTAAATACATACGATATGATGTTTGAAATAAAAGAACATGATATACGATTTATTCCCAAAATTTTTCTAAGTATATCTGAAGAAAAGCCCTTCCTTCTAGAACTATTAAAAAAAATAAACGATTTCTCGAAAATAAATTTTGAGATAGTACCTGTAGATAGCTCCTATTTTGGTAGAGAGAATAATAATAAAGTAAAAATAATAAGATATGCAAAATAAAATTCCGAAAGCCCTAATAACATATCTAATAGAAAATGAAAATCTGCTTAAGAATCTAAATAAGCAAATCACAGGAGACACCGATTTTTCGATAAAATATGACTATGATTATATTCTAAAATATTTAGAATTTTATAGCGAGAATTGTACAAAAATAAGAAAAAAAAGCGCAAATAAGTTAAAACCAAAGGGTAAGATACTTATAATTCTTTCTTATAATGAACCTTTTGTGATGTCTATAGTTCCTATAATAAACGCTCTTATCGCGGGTAACGATGTAATTGTAAAGCCCAGTAGAAAAGCACTAAACTTTTTTAAGAGCATATGGCAAAATAGTGGAGTGAAGGAGAAAATGAAGCTTAAGTTGACTATTTTTGAAGATAAGAAAGAGAGATTAAATGCTTTAATACCAGAAATGGATGCCGTTTATTTTTTTGGTAGTTATAAAAATGCCACAAAATTGGCCTTTAAATGCGCTGAAAATTTAGTAGAATTCTATCCCGAGATAGAAGCTGCAGATTGCAAAATTGTTTATTTAGAAAATCCTACCGAAGAAGAGATTGCGAATGATATAAAGAGAGCAATACATGATTCTTTCCTTCACACAGGACAAAGTTGCCAACGTATACAAGGTATTTTGGTTAATGACAAGTACTATGAAAAATATAGAGAGGTCTTAAAATCAAAAATCGTTCACCTGGTTAAAAATAGAGACATTGAAAAATATATCCCTAGAAACTTTAAACCGGATAAAACATTATTTGATAATTTAAACAAACAGCTTGAAGGTATAAATAAAGGTAAAGTATTGAAATTCACGACACCGAGTGGTTTCCCATATTTAATAGACAGCCCTCCTCTGAACGGGGATTTTATAAAATCAGCCCAGTTTTTGCCAACCTTGTGGATTTTAGGTTATAGAGATATAGAAGTATTGATAAATATTTTAAATTCAAGAAAATATCGACTTGGTATCAATATTATTTGTGAAAATGAATCAATAACAGAAAAAATTATTGAATCAACAAAATTTTCTAGGTATACTGTGAATTCTGTTCACGCTTTTGTTCGTTATGATGAGGGTTGGGGTGGAATCCCTCCGACAGGTTATAACGGTTATAAATCATGGATAGAGAACTTTTCCTATCCATATACTATTATTTCAAATTAAATCCAAATTTAAGAATCTTTAATTTCCACTTTGAATGTTCGCTTTTTACCAATCTTTATAAACATTCCATGACTAACTTTTTGCTCAAGTGTTTCAATAGAAGCCTTCTCATAAACATCTGCATCTGATTTATTACTCAAAAATGATATCCCTTTTTGATTTGTTAAATTTCTTATTTTTGAACGTGAACCTAATTCTGAATCTTGTTTCCCTATTTCTTCTAAAAATTCCATTAAAGATGCTCCTTCTTGCACATAGAAAGATTTTGCATTCTTTGGCCTTAGCTTACTATCTTTCCCGACAAGGTCAATTGAGCCTTTTTCAGCTTCCAATGCAACATTTTTGTTACCAGCGTTCAAACTGGCAACAATTGTTCTTGCAAGCATTCTTTTTAATTCTAAAGGGTCTATGGTTGCATTTTGATATTCTTTAGGATTAACATTTTCAGATGCTACTAAAGAGATAAGTTTTTGTAATTCCGATGATGAAATTTCTGTTAGTTCTCTAAACCATATTGGCATTATAGCATCGGGTATACTCATAACTTTTGTATAAAGAGATATGGGGTTTTCATCAAGGGCAATATAATTCCCCACACTTTTGCTCATTTTGCTAAGACGTCCTTGTTTATCAGTTGTGCCTGTTGTTCCTGGGAGTAAATCAACAGTAATAACAGTTTCAGGCTCTAACCTATATCTACTCATTAAATCTCTTGTTTGGATAAGGTTAAGATATTGATCTTGCCCCCCAATCTCAATATTAGATTCCAAATGAACGCTGTCATATGCCATAAAAGTTGAGTACATTAACTCTCCTAACGAGACACTTCCTCCTTTTTTAATTCTTTCTTGAAAGTCTCTTCTATCCATTGATCTGCTTGCACTTATATTTTGCAAAATTGGAAGCCACTCCATCATCGATTTATCTAGCCATTCAGAATTGTGGTAGATTTCTACGCTAGGATTACTGGGATTAAGATCAATTATCCTAGATGCTTGCCTAATATAATCTTGCATATTATTACCCACTTCCTCTTTAGTAAGGGGCTTTCTAGCTGTCATTCTATCAGTACTGTCTCCTACCATTGCTGTTGCGTCACCAATTATAAATTGAATTTTGTGTCCCATTTGCTGAAAGCGTCTCATCATTCTTAATGTAATACCATGCCCCACATGTATTTGCCCAGCAGTAGGGTCAACTCCAACTTTAACAGTTAGTGGTTTTCCTGATAATTTTGAGCGTAAAATTTTTCCATATAGCTCATTTTGAGAGAGAATAAGGTCTATATTTTCAGGATTATTAGTATCATACTTATTTTCTAATTCTTTTGCTGATAAAACTGCTTCAGGGATAATAGAATTCTGATAATTTCCAACTTTATCAGCAATAATTTCGTACTGTTCAGAGGCACTAAGGTTTGTTAAATTTTCGTTTTCTCTTGACAAAAGCTCTTTTTCAATTATAGGCATAACTTCCTTTGTGTCATTTTCTAGCATTTTGGTAATGTCTTCTCTTTGAATGTGCTTTTCCATAAATTTTTCTTTTTCAGTATTCATTAAGTATCTGTTGCCAATATTAATAACATGATTTTATCTCTTATACAAGATTAAGGCAAGTTATTGAGTAGTTTTACAGATGCTATATGTTACGCTTAAGTTAAAAGAATGATATTAAAAAACTAGGAACAAATTTTTTTGTTTAAATCAATGTTTTTTTAGCAATGGTGATGATTTCGAAGAAAGTGTTTTCATCCTGTGGGAGCAGGGATTTAGAATTGTATGAAATTTTTGAATTAATCAAACTTATTGGTGCGACTGATAACATTAAAAGTGAAGTAGAGAAGAGGTTCTGCATTTATAATGATTTTTAAAAAACCTTGATTTGGATTTCGGTGGTT
>CAZFDQ010000035.1:0-5870 GCA_964518205.1 uncultured Pseudomonadota bacterium
AAAAGCGGACAAGCTTTTTAACCAGGGCAAAATATGAAACAGCAAAGCAGTGAAACGGGCAAAATTATAGAAAAGGCACAAGCAAGTTAATCAATAAGGAATAATTTTTGCGGCAATCAGACCGAAAAAGCTGGCGCTCTTTCCCCCCTGCTCTTAAACTCTTAAGGATTTAAAAACTATGTTTTTCGAAAAACAAGGGTAAAAGACATAATTATATATCACTTATTACATCTGCGATTTTTTGTTCGCATATTTCGATTAACTGCTTATTTGCATTAATAATTTCTTGTTCTTTTTCAACTCTAGCAACAAGCTGTTTCTGAATTTCGATTGTTGGAAGTGGGATTTTGAAGTCTCTTATATTACCTAGTGAAATAAATTTTTGTGTCCCTCCTCTACTTATCATCCGAATATAGTCTTCAAATAAGTCACTTATTAAAGTGTACTTTATATATAAATTAATTGTTTTTATGTTATTTTTAAACTTAATAAGAGCAACATTTTTAATTGCAAAGTCCCGGTCTTTTTTTACAACTATTGGGTTCCCAATCGTTCCAATCATTGGCATTATAATATCTCCATCATCGACTCCAGACCTTTTAATTATCTTGTCATAATCTTCTTTTGAAATTAAATCAACATCATCAAAATTAATCGTACCGTTTTTTACATTTTTTGAGGTAACAAGAGGATATCCTTTATTAACAAATTTTGGACTCTCGTGAGTGCCGTCACGAACATCACAAACACTTCCTAATTCCACCCACTTAACATTTTCTAATCCTCTGAGTGATTGACCAAAATAGCGTCTTTCATTCTCAAGGTTTCGTATAATCGCTTTAGCATGCTCAACTGCACTTTGCTTAACTTCAATCTGCTCAACGATTTCCTTTTGAGCTTCGATTGTTGGAAGTGGGATTTTGATTGTCCTAATAGATAAGTTTATGCCTCCCTGCGCTGCTCCGACCTTATGTTTCAATATCTCGGCATTTCCTCTTTTAGATTTCAAAAAAGAATAAAGATAAAAGGGTGCTACTTTTTTGGTATCAGGACGTAAAATAAATACGTGCTCGTTCACTGCTCCTGTTTTGAATGGTGC
This sequence comes from uncultured Pseudomonadota bacterium, assembly GCA_964518205.1. Taxonomy (GTDB): domain Bacteria; phylum Babelota; class Babeliae; order Babelales; family UASB340; genus CAZFDQ01. Next base: position 1,100 of record CAZFDQ010000035.1, read on the forward strand.
TTGCTGGCTAAAATAGCCAACTTTCCCCGTTGTCGCTCCATCTTTAACGACTAAAACATCTCCTATATATAATTTTCCTCTTTTTAGTGCTTTAAAAAATTCTTCTGGTATGTATCTTGGATTTGATAGATTAAAACTTCCATCTGAATTGATATGTTCCCCCCCGATACTTAAAATACCTTCATTAACCGCCCCACCTTTTGGTCTTGCACCATTAAATATCTCACAAACTTCACCTAATTCAACAAGTGGCCATTTCGGATTAGTAAATTTTAAAACTTCTTTGTACCTGTCTCCCAAAAGATTATATTCACCTGTTTTAGCAATTTTTTCTTTTGTTACAAGATGGGCAATTAGATTTTCACTTTCAATAAATTCAAAATCTTCACCATCTTTTAATACCGATTTATATTTCTTAATAATTGCCAAAGCTAAAGGTAAATCATTTTTGTCGTGTTCCCTCCTTTGTGCCCCAAGTTCATACCCATCATTCTCAATTTTTATAAATAAAATATTTTCCGTTATTTTGGCAACTTCATTATCAAAAAGTAAAATACTTGTTTTTACACCAGCGTATGGGTTAAACACCCCAGCTGGTAATGAAATAACAGCCATCAGGCCATCCTCAACTAACATTTTACGTAAATTTTTATAAGCTACTTCTGATTTAAAAATAATTCCTTCCGGTACAATAATTCCAGCCCTACCCCTGGGCCGCAAATGTTCCAGAATATAATCCACAAAAAGCACCTCTGAACGATTAGCTTGTACTGAAAATCTTTTGTGGGGTTTAATCCCACCTTTTGGAGACATAAATGGTGGATTGGCCAACATGACATCAAAACTTTCATCCCATTTTTCCTCGCTTGAAAGAGTGTCGTATTCAAAGATAGTCGGGCGGGGGAAACCATGTAAATATAAGTTTACTTTTGAAAGACGAACCATATCCGGCGAAATATCATAGCCTGCAAAATGATCCATCAAGCTCTTTCGCTCGTCAGGCGTAAGTGGTTTTTCTTTATTTTCCGGATCATCTAGTCCGTCATGCTGCTTTAGGATATGCTTATAGGCAGAAATCAAAAATCCGGCAGTTCCACAGGCAGGGTCACAAATCGTTTCGACTTTTTTAGGGTCTACTGCTGCTACAATGAAATCTATAATATGACGAGGCGTGCGAAATTGCCCCGCATCGCCTTGCGAGCCAAGAACAGAAAGTAGATATTCAAATGCGTCCCCAAGATCTTCACTATTCTCATAGCTAAAACCATTCACTTCTTTAAGGAATAAGTTTAATGTTTCAGGATTCCGGTATGGTAAAAAAGTGTCTTTGAAAATATCACGGAATAGCTGAGGTATATGTGGATTTTGAGATAAAGAGGTAATTGCTTCAATATACAAATTCAACCGATCCTGACCACCGAGCTTCGAATCCATTAACTTTGTCCAAGCATATTTTTCATAGCCATTGGTAAAAAATCGAACTTTTCCGCCTAGCTCTTGAGATTCTTTGTCCATATCGTCCATAAACTTGTAAATCAACGCGGTGGTGATTTGCTCAACCTGAGCTTTTGGGTCAGGGACTTTACCAACTAAAATATCTCGGGCTGAGTCTATTTTTCTTTTTGTATCTTGGTCAAGCATAATTATCCTTACATAAAAGCGTTAATGGCAACATAGTCTTTAACATATTCCGGTACAACTTCACGAAAGCCGTTTAATTCTCTAAAATCTTTCATTGTAACCTTAGGATTGGTAGCAAATCGGCTGTATTCTTTAGTTTCAACAATATCGCGAATTTCGGAATCTGTAATGTATGCTTTAAGATAATTCTTTATTGGAAGTACATATTTGCTATCCGGTTTGTAAATCGCGACAAACTTTTCAAATTCATCTTCAAGTAATTCGTCTTTAGACTTGAATTTGCTAATGCTGCCAAAAATTTTTTCAATAAACTCTTTAAGCGTTATACGACGATCCGCCTTAATAGATTTTCGCAATTTTTCCATATTAAAGTAATCTTCTGGCTTTTCAAAAATCTCACTTCTTACATACTCCTCTACCCCCTTAACATCTCCTTGTTCATATTTTTGTTTCACAAATGGGTCGTTTTTAACAACATGCTCAAATTTTTCAAAGAATTTCCAATCAACTTTCATGCCGGCAAGCCCGACAGCTTTTTCCGAAAAAGTTTTAAGCGGATCAGGATTAAAAACGCTGATTTCGTCAACATCTATTGAACCATCTCCGCCCGGACCAGCGCCAGCTTTAATTGGCAATTTCAAAACTTGGTCATAGTTATATTTTTCTTCAAAGTATTCACAGTTAGCAAAGAAGTCAAAGAGTTTGAAAGTTTCTTTTTCTGCCTTGATTTGCTCATTGTCGGTGTCTTTATAGTTGAAAGTATATTTCCTTGTTCCTCGTCCTTTGATTTGGATAAAATCAGTTGGTGAGAAAATGGGTCGCATTAAACAAAGATTCATAATGTCTTGACAATCATAGCCTGTGGTCATCATGCCGACAGTTACGCAAACTCTTGTCTTGCTGGACCTATAACCTTCTATCCACTTAGTTTGTCCGTTAAGATTATTGCTTTTGTCTGAAAAATTTATGGCATATTGTTGTGAATCTTTAATATTAGAAGTAATTTGTGTGGCAAAATCAGAATTATATTTACCCGGCCAAAACTGATTGGCAAGCTCATTTAAAGTTTGAGTAATTTTAGATGCATGATTCTGGCTAACACAAAAAACAATAGACTTGCCTACTTCACCGCTAATTGGGTCTTTAAGGGAATTTTCTAAAAATGTTTTACAAAATATTTGATTTGTCTTTTCTGAGAAAAATTTACGTTCAAAATCTTTTTGAAAAAAGGTTTGTTCTTCCTCTGTTCCCTCCTCGTTTTCAACCATTAAAGAATAACCTTTTTCTGATAAAAGTTCTGTGGTAATTTCTGTTCTCGCGTCTGCAACAATTGGATTAACAAGATAACCGTCTTTAACGCCGTCCAACAAACTATAGCGAAAAGTAGGCTCGCCCGAAGGACAGCCAAAAGTTATATATGAATCCAAAAGCTGGCGGCGTTCCCAAGCTCGTGGGTCTTTTTCATTAATTTTCTGTGGGTCTATATTTTTGAGATAATCTTTAGGTGTTGCGGTAAGCCCTAATTTATAACCAACAAAATACTCAAAAACTGCCCTTGAATTTCCACCAATTGATCGATGTGCTTCGTCTGAAATTATCAAATCGAAATCTGTTGGTGAGAAAAGTTTTTTATATTTGTTATTAAAAGATAAGCTCTGAACAGTGGAGACAACAATTTCTGCTTTCCGCCAGTCGTCTTTATTTTCTTTGTAAATTACACAGGTAAAATCGTTATGTAAAATTTTTTTGAAATTTTTATATGCTTGGTCTTCCAATTCAAGCCGGTCTACCAAAAATAAGATTCTTTTAGCATTGCCAGTTTTCAAAAAAAGCTTAATTACTCCCATCGAGACAAGGGTTTTGCCTGTGCCGGTCGCCATTTCAAAAAGATAGCGGTCATTTCCCTTCTTCGCTGAATTTTGTAAAGCGTAAATTGAGGCAACCTGATAAGGGCGTAAAAATTTTAAATCTTGGTCTTTAATAAAATCTGACCTTTTCTCTTTATCAATCCAGCGTGGGTCTTTTTGGAAAAATGGGTATTGCGTTTGAACGATATAATCACTTTCAATTTTTTCTTTTGAAAGTGTGGTAAAACTAGGTTTGAAAGATTCGAAATGTTTTAAGGAAATATAGGTTGGGAAAGCAATAATAACCGTGGGATTACCTCGCTCTAAATCCCACAAATAATTAATATTGCCATTAGAAAGAATTATGAAACGGACGTTTTGAGATTGAGCATATCGGCGCGCTTGTTCTTTTCCGTCTAGTGGATTTTTGTCTTCAGATTTTGCTTCTAAAACAACAAATGGAAATCCTTTTTCGTCAAGTAATAAAAAATCTATAAACCCTTTTTTTGTTTTATCGAAATCATTACCAAGGTCATCTATCGCCTGTTTGGTGAGTTTGATGTTATTTTCTAGTACAATATTCGCTTTGCCTTGTTCATCATCAAAGAATTTCCAGCCGGCATTTTGAAGCAGAGCATTTATTTTTATTCTTGCTTTTGCTTCTTTTTGCATAATAATGGACCTATAAAATTTTAAATTTTATCTTTCTATGTTTTATTATTGATATCTAAATTTATATTATGTTCTAGTGCTTTACTTTTAATAATTGTTGTGAATAAAGCTGCTTTGCTTTTTTTTATCTTCCCGGTTAAATATGTGTCTTTTACTTCACTTAGGGCCTGATATATTAAATTTTCCGGTATAAGGTCTACAACTTTTCTAAAAAATCCTAAAGAATGATTATCCTCTAATTGTTCTGCTATGTAGGAGGCAAGATATTCTTTATCTTCAGATCTTTTTTTCTTCTTTTTTTTATTAAAGATAGCGTTGCTATTAACGTTATTTATTCTCTCAGTCTTATTAACGTAAGTATCAATAGGGTTGTTATTTGAAACCTCTAGAGGTCCTGTATTGCTACTTCTAGAAGTCGTATTTTGCGACTTCTGAGTTAAGTTATCCACAAGTTCGGGCTTTAAAACATAAATTCTATTAGGATTTCCCTGACCTAAACGCTTATCAATTATCAATTTATAATCTACCAGCTTTTTTTTATATCGCATGACTGCAGTTCTGTCGATTTCCATTAAATCTGCTAATTCCTCTACACTAAAAATTAAATATAT
>CAZFDQ010000036.1:0-1862 GCA_964518205.1 uncultured Pseudomonadota bacterium
TCGGAATTTGAAAGCATAACAAAGCAACCTCGTTTGTGTAATTCTACAAATGTATCTCTCAATTCAATTTGTTCTTTATCTAAAAATGATTCACTGGTATACGAAGTAAACGAAGCTGTTTTGCTTACTGGATAATATGGTGGATCAAAATAAACAAAATCACCTTTCTTTGCTTTTTTTAGCACTTCCTTATAATCCTGTTTTTTTATCTCAACATTTTTCAACGCCTTTGATGCTTTCCTAAGATTTTTTTCATCGCAAATAAGCGGGTTTGTGTATTTGCCAAACGGAACATTAAATCCACCCTTACTATTCACTCGATACATACCATTAAAGCAAGTTCTATTTAGATAAATAAAACGAGAAGCTATGTTTAAATCAGAAAGTTTTTCTGGATTTTGTGATCGTACTTTTAAAAAATACTCCTTATCAAGTTTATGTTTTTTAAGTGACTTTATTAAATTTTCAACATCGCTCTTGATTACATTATAAGTAACGACAAGTTCGTTATTTAAATCAGAAAGATATGCTGTTTCAGGAAGTAAATCAAAAAATACTGCACCCCCGCCAACAAATGGCTCAAAATATTTTCCAGTCTTTGGGTCAAAATTTTCTGGCGGATAGAGATTCATTAAACGAAACTGCGTGAGAAGTTGTCTTTTCCCACCAACCCATTTAACAAAAGGCTTTGGTTTTTCTTCTATAATACGGGAAGCATCAGATATTAAATTTTGTTTATCGGCAAGCATAAAAACTCTTTGTGCATAAATTGCATTTATGCTGAATGTCTTTTGTAATTCTAATATTTTCTGATTATTTGTCATATTACTTGTTGAAATTATAACTTTGCTTTATAAGTTCAAATATTTCCTCTAGATTTATGTCTGGTGTTATTTTTACTTCATAATCTCCATTGCCCCAATGTCCAATTTTTTTAGGTTTTGCTAAATCTCTGGCGTGATTTTGAGGATCGTTTAAGCTACCGCTTGGAATGTTCAAAAATAGTTTTAAAGAATCCTTTAGCACCACAATATCAACAAAGTTTGTTGTAAGTTTGTATGCAATATATTTCGCCTTGGCTTCTTCAATAATATTGTCATCTAGGCTAATGATCCTTTCTTTTAGTTCATCAAATATTTTTTTGACTTCTTTACTCATACCAGACAAATGATCCTCTAAAGTATACTGAATCTTTTCTTTCAACTCAGACTTTTCTTTTTTAGCAAAAACTTTTGATGTAGATATTCTAACTTTTTGTTGTGTTTCTAAATCAACTACCAAAACATCATTTTCATAAATTTTATACTTGAGCAATTCAATATTCATTGGCAATAAATCTGCTGTATCTAAATCAAATTTGTTGTAGCTTTCTGCAACACATATAACTCGTGGAGAATCCCAATCTATTTGAACTGAAATTTTGTTTTTGCTAGCAAGAACTTCAAAATCCGCTTTATAATCTAATAACCAACGCAAATAAGACAATCCTTGATTTATTACATTATCATTTTGTCCTTTTTTATATTCAATTATGACTGGCGAACCATTGTTATCAATACCAAGAGAATCAATCCGTCCTCCAAAACTTGTAGAATATTCACTAGCCAGAAAAGTGATGTTTAGAATTTCATCAAGACTGTTTTCAAATAAAATTTGAATGTCTTTTTCTAAGCCAATTTTAATTGGTGGTATTTTTTTAACAAGATTATTTTTTATTGAATATATAGCCATATAATTTTATTTTATTAAATCATCAACACCAACTTCAAGCGCTTTGGCGATCTTGGTTAGCGTTTCAATGGTTGGGTTTGTATTTACACCATTTTCAACCTTAACAATGGTGTTAAGTGACAAATCGGCAA
>CAZFDQ010000037.1:0-2450 GCA_964518205.1 uncultured Pseudomonadota bacterium
TATTCTTTTTTATAAGATTGGTTTTAGCCGCCTTATCAAGACTTTTATAAACGCCAGACAAGGACTCTTTGGCTTTATCTATATCTCCTTGTAATACGAGTTTTTTGTAATTTTTTATTACAGTTTTAAGAGCCTTCGTCTTTTTGACGTTCTCTCCCCTTCTCTTATGGGATTGCCTTAAGGCTTTTTCGGCCGATTTTATTATTGGCATACAGCGGGCATTATAGATTAATGTATTGCTTTTTGTAAACCCTCAAGCTCTATTAATCTTTATTGAAGCTAATTCATTATAAATTAGCATCTGTCGAAGAGTTAAGCTGTATTTTCTGTTATTCTCGCGTTTCGTTTGCCTATGGCTTTAGCAAAAGAGAAAAAGAGGGCGGCTTAATTGGTAATTTGCGTAAGATATTTTCTTACTAAAAAACAGGGATATATTTTAATATCGGAAATTAAATTAGGAAGCGATCGTTTTAACAGTGATATAAATTACAATATTTGTTTGGCTAATAAATATTTTCACTAAACTTCAATATTTTGATAATGCCGAATAAGACAATTTTTATCTAATATTGTCAAGCTTATTAAGTCTATGCGCCAACCCTTTAAAGATCTAATTAAATTTGGATTTTCGTTAGCGAAAAAAGAGCAAGTTTTTTTTAATTTTTTCATCTTAGAAAAAGTCAGGTTGTCCTCTGGCTTTAAATCGGTCATTCCGTCATCTCGGACATTAAATTTATGTCCGCGTTTATTTAATGTCTTTACTTCTATAAAAACAAGTGTCCCATCTTTTTCTTTTGCGACTATATCAATTTCTCCCCACTTATATAAAACATTAGTCATTAATATTTTATAACCTTTCTTTCTTAAATATTTAGCAACTTTTTTTTCACCAATATTTCCTGTTTTCACATTTGTTTTCACACTATCTATTATAAATTTTATTTATTTGTTTGCCGACAAACAATTTTACTCGTATAAATGGTTTAAATTGTTTAACGGCAAACATTGAGCGCACTTTTTTAATAAAAATGTTTGCCGGCAAACATTTTTATCCAGAATTTGAACGTAGTTGTTTGCCGGCAAACAATTATATTTCGTAATTCACGTTTGCGATGTTTACCAACAAACAATTATTAATAAAAAAGTTATAAATTTGTTTGTCGGCAAACAATTAAATCAAAAATTTAAACTGAATTGTTTCACGGCAAACATTTCTATAGTATTTGTTTGCCGGCAAACAAATACTATAGAAAAAAACGCACAAATTGTTTCACGGCAAACACTTTCACTCAATTTTGTTTACACAAAACTTATGTAAACAATGTGTAAACAGTGTCGCAAAATAATAAAAAAAGGCTTTTTAAACACTAAACTTGGACACTTGTCCACAAAAAGACCTAGTTATACCTATAGTTATCCACAGTTATGCGCAAATATGTGAATTTCCTAGTGTCCATATGCCAATTTCCAGATCTGCAATGTAAGTCCAGAAATTAGCATCAACTGAAGGCGAATTGCATTAAGTACAAATTTTAAATTAATTAATTTCCAACAGAAATTAATCTGTATTTCCTGATTTAAGCTCTGTGATTAGAGTTTTAAGATCCAAGGTTTAGGTTTTTTGATTCTGAATCAGAGATGTATTATTAACCTATGAAAGGAATTATTCTTGCGGGAGGAAGAGGGACTAGGCTAGCTCCTTTTACTAGGCTTATTAAAAAAGAACTATTACCGGTATATAACAAACCGCTTATTTATTATCCGTTAATGACTTTAAGAAATAGCGGTATAGATGACGTAATACTCGTATCAGATCCTTATAATATCCATGCTTTTTTAGATGTTATTGGCGAGGGCGAAGATCTTGGTATGAGGATACGCTACGCTATCCAAAACCGGCAGTTAGGCATAGCAGACGCCATAATGCAGGCCAAAATATTTTTCGAAGAAAGGGAGCCAGTTGCCGTTATATTAGGCGATAATATTTTTACCGAAAACTTTAAGGAAACAGTTAAGGAATTTTCAAAAGGGGCCTGCATAGCGGTTACGCAAGTTTCTGATCCGGAAAGATTTGGCGTTGTTAGTATGGAAGAGGATAGAGTTGTTAAAATAATCGAAAAGCCGGAAAAGCCGGAATCAAATTGGGCCGCTGTCGGATTTTATATTTATGATGGAACTGTTTTTAAAAGAATTGAAAAGCTTGTTCCTTCTGCAAGAGGGGAATATGAAATAACAGATGTTAATAATCAGTATTTGCAGGAAGGGTTGTTAAGGTGCGCAAAAATGAAAGGGGAATGGTTCGACGCCGGAACGTTTGATAGCTTGCTTAACGCATCCAATTATTTCGGATCCAGAAAATAAAAAACTTTTTTTTAAAAAAAAGAACGCCGTTTTGTACGGCGTTTTTATTTTTTATATTGGTTGAAAAACCGGCATCAAATTTCCTTTTG
>CAZFDQ010000038.1:0-5824 GCA_964518205.1 uncultured Pseudomonadota bacterium
TTTTTGGATCCTGAAACAAGTTCAGGATGACGACAGTTGTATTTATACTCACTAGATAATAATAAATTACTTCGAGCTTACTAAAAACCGAATAACAAACTATGAAAAAAACAAAAATTTATCCAAAAGTCTTACTCGTCGGTAGAACCAATGTTGGAAAATCTACCTTATTTAATCGCTTATCAAAAGATACGCAAAGTATTGTTTTGCATCAAGCAGGTGTAACACGTGATCACGTTCACGAAATTGTTGAATGGAAAGATAAAAAATTCGATTTAATCGATACTGGTGGAATTTCTTTTAAAAAACAAAAAGATCCAATTTTAGAATCTGTTCGTCAAAAAGTTTTCAAGCTCTTTGAGCAAGCAGCACTTACTTTTCTTGTTTGTGATATTAAAAGTGGACTAACCGAAGAAGATCAAGAGATTGCACGCATATTACATAAAACAAAAAGACCATTAGTTCTACTTTTAAACAAATCAGATAACAAAACAGCTCTTGAACAAAATTTGGCAGATTTTTATGCATTGGGAATAAAGGAAATCATCGAAATTTCGGCATTACATGGAATGGGAATGGATGATCTACTAGAAAAAATAGTTGAAACAATTCCAGAACCCACAACAGTTATACAAGAAGAAAAACCATCATATAAAGTTGTAATTTTAGGAAAACCAAATGTTGGCAAATCTTCTTTGATGAATATTTTATTAAAAGAAGAAAGATCAATTATTACAAACGTAGCAGGAACAACAAGAGAAGCTATTTCTGAAAATGTTTACTTTTCCCAAGACATCATTCAAATAACTGATACTGCCGGTGTTCGTAAAAAAGCCCGAGTAAAAGAAACCATAGAAGAATTAATGGTTAAAAGCACCTTAAGTGCAGTAAGAATGTCTAACATTGTATTTGTAATGATTGATGCATCAGAACAAAAACTTTCTGATCAAGAATTAAAATTATTGTTTTACGCTTTTGAACAAAAAAAATCTATCATCATTATTTTTAACAAAACTGATCTTTTAAGAGAGTATGATAGAAAAGCTTTTGAATATAATTTAAAAGAATATCATTTTATTCTTAAAAAAATTCCTCAAATTTGGATTTCATGTAAACTCAAAAAAAATATCGAAAAAGTGTACCGAGAATTAGAAAAAGCATGGCTGCGCCGACAACAAAAGTTTGATGAATTTGAATTAAATGAATTAATCAAAGAAGCTTTTATAAAAAAACCAATGTATCATAAAACCATTTTGCTCAAGCTTTTACATATCAAACAAGTTGCAGCACCATTTCCAACATTTCAAGTAACAGTAAACTTTCCTCAGTGGTTTGGCGAAACACAACTTGGTTTTATAGAAAACACATTAAGAAAAACTTATGACCTTAAAGGCTGTCCGATTCAATTCAATTTAAAGAAAGCATAAACATGCCTTTTCTTTCTACTACAAATTTGAATCAATCTTTTGGCAGAAAACAGATCCTGCGGTCAATCTCTTTTAATATAAAACGAGGTGAGGTTGTTGCATTTTTAGGTCCTAATGGTGCTGGAAAAACAACTTTATTACGCACAATCATGGGGCTTTTGCCGTCACCAAAATATCAAGAAAATTTAAGCTCTAATATTATTTCTTTTGAAACTAATACCATCAATAACTGGGCTGTTTGCAAAAGAGTAGAAAATGGGTTGCTTTATCTTCCACAACAAACATCATTATTTCGACAAATGTCCGTCAAGCAAAATTTAAAACTAGTGTTTGAATACCACACATACTGGACACAACAACAAGAAAACAAGCAAAAAAAGTGGCAACAATTTAAATACGAAATGAACAACTGGCTAGAGCAGACAAATCTTGTTTATTGTCAAAATCAGTTAGCAGGAAGCCTTTCCGGAGGGCAAAAAAGAAAACTAGAAGTTATTCGCTCCATTTTAATGCATCCAAAAATTATAATGCTAGATGAACCTTTTGCAGGCGTCGATCCAAAATCTATTTATGAACTAAAAAAAATATTTCAAGACATGGCAAAAAATAATATTGCTGTGTTAATCTCAGATCATAATGTTGACCAATTACTTTCAATCGCAGATAGAGTTTATGTAGTAATAAATGGAACAGTGGTTACATCTGGAGGAATTAAAGATATCATAAATAATGATGATACAAAGGAGATGTATTTAGGCAATCAATTTTATAATGAAATCGCAAAACGTTTTTTATAAAATACAAAAACAAAGGAGAATCATGAATAGAAAAATTACATTCCATAATATGGAAAGCTCCGAACCAATGGAAAAAATCGCAAATGAAAGATTAGATAAAATTGAAGATTTTTTAAAAGGTTATGAATGGGTAACTCCTTTCAATATAGAACTTTGGCTTAGAGCAAACCCTCAACATCCTCATCATGCAGCAGAACTTAATCTTAAAACTCCAAGATTCGATCTAAATGCGCATGCAAAAGGCACAAAAATGTATATGGTTATAGATGAAGTTGTTGATAAAATGATTGCATTGTTAAAAAAAGAAAAAGAAAAACTTAAAGACAAAGAACAAAAAACTGAAACCGAAAAAAAAGAATTCAGCGACGACAAATATAATTTATAAAGTGTTTTTTACAAGTAAAAAAAAAATTATATACAAACAATGCGACATAGACTATCAGTCTGGATCCCGGCTTACGAGCCGGGATCCAGATAATTGTAAAAATCAAAATTTTAAATTTTTGTAAAAATGGAAATAATTAAATGTCTAGATCCCGGCTCGTAAGCCGAGATGACAACACGATTCTTTTTATAAATCCAAATATTTTATAAAAAACTATTCTCCACCTGCAAATATTTTACGATATTGCTTATTAAAATCAGCATCAAATGCTTTTTTTAGTTCTTCATAACACTCATAAGCTAACAGTCTTTCAGCATCTTCTTCGAATTGAAAAATGCAATCATCATCTTCTTCTTCACTAGAATTTAAATATTCCTGTCGCAATTGACCATATCGTGTTTCAAGTTCTTTATAAAACATATTTCTTGTTTCATATAATGATTGCAATCTTTTTTCTATCTCTTCAGCTTTGTTTCTTTCTGCTTGTTCATTAGCATTAAAAGTATACCAATAAAAACTTAAATACGCACTTTCAGGCGTATTTAACACCTTTATAATTTTACATCTATAACGATTAACAACATCTTCTCTTGGCGTATTAAAAGGTAACCCTAAAGCAGTAAGAAGATTGTTGCTCTTTATAATAGAACAAAACATACCAATACAAAGTAAAAATAATCCAATAATCTTTTTCATTTTCAAACTCCGTTTTAATTACAAAATTAATTACGCAATTACCAATCCACTAACCGGTTCCCAATCTCTTTTAAGTCCAGCAGAATGCCACTCTTCTATCTCATTTAAAACGTCAATACCTTCAAAAATTTCTTCATCTGAATTATCTGCTAAATTATCATCTAACAATGTAATAATTCGATCAAAAACAACCTGTTCCCAATTACAATCCTCTTCAAGAAAAAATATCTCTTCTTCTTCATTCGCTTCATTTAAAACTTGCTCATCATTATTAAGCACAGATGTTTCTTGATTAATTCCATAAAAAACAAATTTAATTGTGTTAAAAACAACCTTCATGTCTTGAACAATAGGATTAAATTCTATATCAACATTCCCATTAAAAAAATCAACTATATCCCTATCTGTTGATAAATTAAATTGATCCTTAATCATTGCTTTAGCTAAATCAACAATTCTTTTTTTTACAACCTGTATAGAAGGAACGCTTACACATCGTCTAACTCCAGATGTCGAACCAGCACCCCTAACACGACAACGTCTCCTTAAAAAAATATCATGGTTTAATCCCAAAGCCCTACAAGCACTTTTGTATTCTTCTAAAATTTGCGAAATCAAATTATAAAGCTTGTTATATGTATTTTCCATAACTTGACAATATAACAAAGGATAATTAAGACGTTTAAATGCATTAGACAATTTGGTATAAGTTGCTCTTAACTCGAAACGATTTGGCACAATTCTAGTTCTTAAATTTAACTCTGGAATTTCTTTGTTAACATTTTTAATTGCGTTTAATAAGATGTCACAATATTTCTTATAATAAAAATAAGTATGCCAAACAGGACTACTTGATGTCGATCTGCTACTCGTAGGCGATTCAACTTCCTCTCGTCGATCAATAGGCCTTACAACAGTTGCTACCGGAGTCTGACCAGATTTATCAACAAGCCTTACAGGAGCTTGCACATAATCCCTGTTAAGCAACTTTTCTTTATTTGGTATTGGAATACAAGGAGTAGTCGATCTGCTTGTTGTAGAAACAGCCAAATCAACATAATGTCTATGAGCAACATTTCTATCTACTAAAGGAAATCTTTCTAACATAGTTAAAAGAGCATTTTCTATTTGCTCATCAATAACAAAAGGAACATATTCGTCTTCAAATGTAAAAGCAAAAATAGCCTCTTCTTCTATGAAATTAGAAGCAAGAAGAACAAGAATGTTAAAAGCCTTTCTTATTAATCGAAAATCAGAAATAGCATTTAAATTTATCAAGTTTGCTAAAAATCTCAATATTCTTGTTTTGTTTTCAAGATTATTTACCTGTGTTACACAAATGTCTAAAGACCGACATACCCTTGATAATAAAAGCTCAATCGCTGCCTCTTTAAATTTCTCTTGTGTTGCATAACTAGGTAAAATTCCAAAAACCTCACAAGCAGAATCAAAGCTATTTCTACATTCTTCTAAGGTCCGAAATAAATAAGTACAAATTCCCAATTGCCCTTCAAGTAATTGCTTTTCTTCCAAAACTGGATGTAATGTAGAAGCCGGAATTTCAAATTGACCACCATACTGAGCCATAGAATCTTGCAATCTTTGTAATTTATCATGGTTAGCTTTCAACGCACTTTCTATTTCAGCATACCTTTCTGCAATCTTTTCGGCAGAAAGAAAGTATGGCAACTTTAATTCTCGACAAGCTTTTTTATACTTATGAAAATTAATAAATTCTGAAATCTTTGCATTCAAGTTAGATGCAGAAAATACCGACAAAAAAAACATCATAGATAATAATAGTCTCTTCATGGGATAACCTCCAAAAACATATTTAACTAACATTTAAAATCAATACCAATTAAAAATATATAATATCTTACAAATAGTCAATTATGCTTATTTTTTTGCACTTTTACCGCTTTTTTTGCCATAAAAACACCCTATTTTTTAAGTTTTTGAGGTCACTTTAAGAGCAAGAAAAATGGCCACCAATTATTAATAAGACAAATCTTAATTATCAAAGAAAGAGCAAAAGAAAGCACCATAACTCCAACAAAAAAAGTAAAAAATTTGCTCCTATTTTTGCTTGGGAATAAAAAATGTATAGAAATAAAAAATAAAATCAAGGAAATAAATAACAAAAAATTTTCATTGATATCAAAAACAAATGCTTGTGAACGTTTATCCTTATTAATAAAATTAGAATTGTTAGATTCACCAACAATAAATGGCTTGGTCACACTTAAACCATTTTGACTTTCAAGCTTCGGATAAACCAATTCTTTTTTTTCTTCTAGATCAATAAATTCTGTTTTTTCATACTCTTCATTTTTTAGGACTTCTTTGTTCAAGCTAATTAATAAATATTTCGGTTTCGTTTTCCCATTCGTATCTAACAACAAGCAAGAAAGATAGAGGTTTGGCATCTTAAAACTGTTTTTTTCTTGTTGCAAGAAATCAAGATTAATATCAACGTCAAAAGAATTAAAATAAATTTTTCTATTTTGACGAAAAGA
>CAZFDQ010000039.1:0-4268 GCA_964518205.1 uncultured Pseudomonadota bacterium
CAAATTTTTACTAATTCTCTAATTCCACTCTCAATCAACGGATTAAATAAATGAGAAGCGACTAAATAGTCTTCATCCCAATATGCAGAAATTGCTCGTCTCAAATATTCCTGATTTTCATTTTCAAAAACAACAGCTTTTTCAAAGTATTCTAAAATCTTTTCTTTACTAAATTGTCTTCGTAATTCATCCATTGTAAGAGAAAGAAAAAATGAACCAAATTGCATATATTGCAATGCGTAGCTTTGAAAATGATTGTCGTAATCTTCATCTAATGTGGAAAGTTTAGCAATCGGTACGCCGTCATCTGAAATGATTTGTTTGGTGCATAAAAATTGTATGGGATGTTTACTTGAAATATCGTCCAACTGCTTTTTTACGGCATCTTTTTTGGGCAAGTGGCTAATAGCAATTTTAGCCATAACCATTTCTAGCTTATCATTCTTATTTTCACCAAAAATACCTTTTAGATAATTTTCAATATCTTCATGTTTAATTTTTGTTTCAACGGATATTTCTTTTAAAGACTTGTCCCAATCTAAATTGAGTTGCCCGATTTCTTGGGAAAGTCTTTTGTTTGCTTTTTCAGCTTCGGAAAAACTACTCGCATATTTTCTGTATATTTCATGTATCTGCTCGTAGGCGTGAGTTTTTAATAATGCGTCAGAGTTTGATCGTTCATTTGTTTTTAGTGATTTTTCCAAAACACCCAAAACACGCATAAGATTTTTTTCATCTTTTTCTTTTGCGTAATATTCTGCAAGTAAAGAAACAGCATTTTCTGCAAGCCATGGATTTTTTTCTTCCCTTTTTAATCTTTCTTCAATCTCGTCTACAAGTTTGTTTTTCTCTGTATCTTCAAGAATTATTTTTTTAGAAAAATCTAAAATTAGCCATTTGAAAGCAAAGCCCCAAAGCCCGGGTTTGTCGTCTATCGCAATATCCTTTTCCAATTTTATGATTGTGTCTTTCGCTTTGGTTATTCGTGTTTGGTCGTTTGTTTGAATTGCCAAAATTAAAGCCCTTTTAATTTTTGTTTTGCAATCCAAAGGATCTGCGAGGGATTTTTCACAAACTGTAATGTTTGAATCTATAACAATTTGAAACAAATCAACATTAGTGCTTTTACTTAAAACTTTTGGCGAAAAATCAACAACTAAATCAGCGTAGCGTGATGATAAAATAGGGTTTCTGCTTTCTTTTGCTCTTTTCGTCCAATATTCCAGCATTTCTTGATCTACTCGCCTAATGCTCGGATATTCCACCATTTGTCCTTTGTCGTTCGGCAAAACAAACATTGGTCCATGATAAGTTTCCCAACCAGAATTATCATTCGGATAATCTGCCATAAAATCAAAAGCCATTTGTTCTGCAATATCTTCTTTTGTTGGCTCGTAGGCTGTATCTTTCTTGAGGATGTCTTTTATTTTTTGCGCAATACCATGCTCACCATGAAAAGACATAGGAGTTATTTGCTCCTGTTCTAAACTTTCAAGATATTTTTTTACTTCACTGTTGAGCATATTTTTGATAAAAATTATTGTGGATAATTGGCTATGGACTTTCTATTTTCTTTCTATTATACTATAAGTATAGATTTAATAAAAAATAAAGTCAAATATTTATGCTTACAAAAAGACAAAAACAAGTTTTAGACTTTATATCCTCTTATCATAAAAAAAAGGGGTATGCCCCCTCATTGGAAGAAATAAGCAAAAAACTTAAAGTTGCCTCTGTTTCTACTGCACATTTTCATGTTAAAAAATTGCAAGATTTAGGTTTTATAGGAAAGCAAGACAATAGACCAAGATCAATTGATATTTATGAAAATGAAAAAATGGTTAATATTCCTTTGCTCGGCCTAATTGCAGCTGGCCAACCCATTGAGGCGATACAAAGTCAAAACAGAGAAACAATTGCCGTTCCAAGAAGCAAAATATCCCGCAACGGTGAATTTTACGCTTTAAGAGTAGTCGGCGATAGCATGATTGATGAAAATATAAATGACGGCGATTTAGTTTTAGTTAAACAACAAGATACTGCCGAAAATGGACAAAAAGTAGTTGCCCTTGTGGATAACTACGAAGCTACTTTGAAAAAATTTTATAAGGAAAAAAATTATATAAGACTACAACCTGCGAATAAAAGAATTGAGCCGATTATTATAAAGAGGGATAGAGAGCTAACGATACAAGGTATTGTTATTGATGTAATAAGAAATGAGGAAGAAATACAAGCTGAAAAACTTTTAGAAAACAAAGAAATAAAAAGGAGTAAAACACTTCCTCTGAATAAAATTATTTTAGGCGATGCTGTAGAAGAATTAAAAAAATTACCAAATGAAAGTTGTGATGTTATTATTATTGATCCGCCATACAATATCGGAAAAGATTTTGGAAATAACTTGGATAAGCGTGAATTAAAAGAATATGTTGCTTGGTGTAAAGAATGGATAAACGAGTCGGTTCGTGTGATGAAGCCTGAGGGAACAATGTTTATTTATGGATTTAGTGAAATACTCGCCTATCTTTCGGTTGAAATTTCTATAAATAAGCGTTGGCTTATTTGGCATTACACAAATAAAAATGTTGCTTCTCTTAATTTTTGGCAAAGAAGTCATGAAGCTATAATTTGCGCTTGGAAAGATAAACCCATTTTTAATAGAGATGATGTTAGAGAACCATACACTGAAGGTTTTTTGAACGGAGCTGCGGGAAAAATTAGAAAAGGAACTGCTGGGAGATTTAGTAGTAATGGAAAAGAAACAGTTTATAATGCTCATGCTGGTGGTGCTTTGCCTCGTGATGTAATAAAAATACCAGCTTTAGCTGGTGGTGCTGGAATGAACGAAAGGTGGTTTATATGTAAAACCTGTAAAAGTCAAGTTTTTGAGCCACGAGAATTAAAAAAACATACTGATCATGAAATAATCAAGCACCCTACGCAAAAACCCCTTGAATTATCAAAAAAATTAGTAATGTCTGCTACTCCTAAAAAAGATGGCGTTGTATTAGTTCCTTTTGTGGGGACTGGCTCTGAATGTGTGGCGGCAAAAGAATTAGGTCAGTCCTACATTGGATTTGAAATAAATCCAGATTATATTAAGTTAGCAGAAAAATATATAGAAAAAACTAAATATACCCCTAAATTATTTTAGAGAATTATCAATTTCTTTTTTCTTCGGTAAAAATGTTTCTGGCGTAAAAACAACAAAACCATTTTCAAATGACGCTGTTCGCTTATCTTCCAAAAATCTTAAATATGGCAATCTAAAATCACCTTTCTTTGTTTTTGGATCAGATAAACAAGTTGGCACTTCGTATTTTATATCTATATTTTCCCCTTCGGTTTTCTTTTTTCTAGGTAGTGGCATTCTGCTTATTACTCCGCTAAAACTTGTTTTCTTTACTTGATAATTTAAAATATGATTTTTATATTTAACTCTTATATCGGCACCCAAGGAATCTAGTTCCCTCGACATACTTACTGTTTCTTTTCCAAAAACAGATTCAGCAACATAACCGCCATGAATTTGAGTTATTAGACCCGCCCATGTTCTATAAGTTCTAGCCTCTATTCCGCGAACAAAACAATCTTTACACATAGTTGTTTTATTTCTAAATTTCTCAAGCAATTCCTTTTTTTCTTCTAAATATCTTTTATAAAATTTTTCAAAGGAAATAAATTGTTTTTCTTCCCAATAAACTTTATATAAAAGATTGATTGCTTGTATTTCTTTAGGCAAATCCATTTCAACAATCTTAATACTACTATATTTTTTTCTATAGTCTTTAAGTGGTACTGTTTTTAAAAATTTATCAAATTCTTCTATATACATATTTTAAACAAAAAAATTTATATCTTTTTTATATATCTTTGCGAGCTTTTGCAACTCCACTACATCAATTCTGCGTTCACCTCTTTCAATCTTTGAAATGTAAGATTGAGGTTTTTTTAATCTTGTAGCAACTTCTTCTTGTTTTAAGCCAATTTCAAATCTAGCTTGTTTAAGCTTTTCAAGGGTATTCTTATATTCTTTTGAATAAATTGACTTACTCATAGTACTTTTAGTATATATCCTATTGTGGTATAACCCAAAATAGGTTATACTAATTTTAGGGAGTTCCTTAATGTTGCCCGCGAATGGGTTGGGTGGGTCAAGGGCAACTAAAAGAAAAATAAAAGCCCCGCAAAAAAATCGGGCGAAGCCCGAAAAGCAAAAGGGCAAAAAGGAAGAGGGTTGGGGGGAAGGAATTTTTGCCCTTTTG
>CAZFDQ010000040.1:0-4300 GCA_964518205.1 uncultured Pseudomonadota bacterium
TTTTAGATGAAGCAATGAATGTTAAGTCCGCTCATCCTGAGCTTGTCGAAGGATGCAGCGGCATGCGTATCATCGACCCCTTCAATGGGTTGCGTGACATCAAAGAAAAAAAACTACGTGCAGTAGACCCAAAATTATTCCTTGACGACCCGCTGCGATTTTTTAGAGTGATGCAATTTATCGGCAGATTTGAAATGTTGCCCGATGATGAGCTCAATGACTTATGTAAAACCATGGATCTTTATGACGTAACTTCAGATTCCGAGCTTGCAAAAGAAAGAATTTTTGAAGAAATAAAAAAACTCCTGCTACTTTCAAAGCGTCCATCTCTTGGCTTTAGGTGGCTGAAAGATATTGGAAGATTAAAAGAAATTTTTCCAGAACTTTATGATCTAATTGCAACAGAACAAAGGTTAGATTTTCATCCTGAAGGAAATGTTTTTGAGCACACAATGCAGACATTAGATGCTGCTGCTGCGTTAGATAAATATAAAGATGATGAAGAAAAGCTTATAATAATGCTTGCTCTTTTATGCCATGATTTAGGCAAACCAGGAACAACGGCGCCGGATTTTACATGTCACGGGCATGATGAATTTGGTGTGCCGATTGCAAAAAAACTTTTAAAACGAATTACTAACGATAAACATTTAATTGAAACTGTTGGAAAATTGGTGCGTTATCACACTAGGCCGTGGAGTTTGTTAAAACAAGGTGCCAGCATTAAAGCTTATAAACGTCTTGCGCTTAAACTTGCGCCTCAATTAACCTTGCGCCAACTTGCAATTGTAAATCTTGCCGACGTTCAAGGCCGCAACCCTGAAGGTATGTTTCCACTGCCACCAGAAAGTTATAACGAACGATTTGAACGTTTTTTGAATAAAATAAAAGAAATTGGAGTTGAATCCGGGCCAGAAGAACCGGTTTTGTTGGGAAGACATCTTCTTGATAAAGTTAAACCAGGTCCAAAGTTGGGTGAATTGTTAAAGCGCGCTTATCAGATTCAAATTGAAGAAGGTGTTACTGACTTGGAGGAACTGAAGAAAAGAGTGCTGGAAGAAGATTAATCTGTTTCTTCTTATTCGCCTTCGGTGTCTGTATCTTCTCCTGTTTTAGCTAGCTAGTCTTTCTCGTAATATAACGAGTTGATTAAGTTGAGTTTTTAAAAGCTCAAGAGAAGCTAATCTTTCCCTTGTTTCTCGTACTTTGGTTGCGCTAGGAGTTAATAAATCTGCGGTTTCTTTTCGAATTTGTTCTGATAATGCTTCTAATTGTTCTTCTACTGAAACTCTTCTGGTTGTATCTACAAATCTAGGATCTATTAACCTTCTTACTTCTGTTAAAAATTCTTGAGCAGCATTATAACCATAATGACTTTCGCCAAATTGATCTACGAGGGCTTCTATTTCATTTAAAAGATTTGTGTTTGATGGACGAGTGTTACTGGAAGAAGAATAAACATCATTTATTGCATTTTTAATTGGATCAAAAACACGTCTTTTCCAAGCCCAAAATGGGGAGCTTGTACTTGCGGCAACATAGCTAGATGTTATTGGTAAATTTTTTAACCAAGTAACCATAGTTTTTATAGCATCATATTTTACATCTGTTGTTGTGGCTCTATTAATGGTATTCTCCATTGTTTCTTGTTGAGTTACAAGTTCTGTGGTAAATGGAGCTGCTGCTATATTGGTTATAAAACCAAAAAGAAATGCTAGAAATGTAATTTGTTTTTTTATAATATTTTTTTTCATAAAAATTGCCCCCGCCAATATTAAATTCTTTACTCTTTGTATTATTTACTATACATGAAATTTAGCAAAATAGCAATTGGCTAGAAGGAAATATAGGCCTTAAACCAGCTTTCCCAGAAGTCAAAACCGCTATTTTGTGAAATAAATGAATAAGAGGTTCCTAGGGCAATACAATATGAAAACTTTTCTGAGGTGTTGAGGGATTTGCTTGCCTCTATGAAAAATTTGTGAGAAATAGAACTTGGAGATTGGGCGGTGGATATATCGAGATCCTCATTTTTGAGGTATTTATTAGCAAGGCTTTCGTTGAATATGGCAAAATCAGCAGGATCAGGATTGTTTTTTCCAAAGTTAGCGTTAGTTTCATAATTTTGAGGGGACGCAATTGCATAGGTATTATTTGCTATAAAATTTGCATGTTTAATTGTTTCTTCTTCTTTTGTGAAAAATTGATATCCCCATTTAAAAGAGAGTGATTTATGATGCCAAGAAAATGCTGTATTTAAAGTTAGCTGGCTTCCTGGAAAAACTTCAACTTTTTGAGAAAGAATATTTGCGGCTGGTTTTAATGGTTGATTGACTTGATTTTTTTCAGCTAATAAATAGTAATGGCCGTATGGTTGTCCTTTTATTCCTAACGTTCGCATTTGGTTATTAGAGAAAAGATATTGATAATCAAGGCTTGCGTGTAAAAATATTTGATTTTGATAAGTATCCCAAATAACATTGTTACCTGAAATATTTAGCCCTAAACCAAGATGATGATTGTTTCCGTATATTGGTTCAAACAGGTATTCAGAATTAGGTTTTTTGCCTGTTGGAATGGAAAGATATGTTGCAATAGAAAAATGTTTTGTTGGTTCATTTATTATGTTTAAACCAAGTGTTGCTTGAATATCTGCAAGCCCGCTGTTTTTTTGTTTATTTTTTATTTTTGCATATTTTAATATGGCTTGAAGATGGTTTGATGTATTATCTTCATATGTTCCTGCAAAAAATCTTTGTAAGTAATTTGTTTGTTCTTGGGTTTGCAAAAACTTGGCATGAAGGTTTGTTGTTACTTGTTCTAATTGAGTTTTGCATTCAATAAAGAGCTTTTTGTGAATATTATAATAGGTTGCAAGTTCAACTCCCCAACTTTTGAAAGAGGGTTCTAGTTTTAGATTGTCTTGAATCTGATGATCTGTCGGGTCTTTTATTAAATACCGATAATAAATATCTTTTTCTTGTTGGATTGATGGGCCAAAAGTAATTTCGTCTTTATCATTTACTCCAAAGTATTTTCCCACATCTTTTTTGTTCATGGATTGTTTATAAAATGGTGTAACTTCAAGTAAAAATCTAGGCTTTTCTTTTTGTGAATCAAATGATAATGTTGTTGGTTTGTGTAAAGAATTGGTAAGAGATAAAAATGTTTTTTCTGTATAAGAATAAATAAAATTTGTTGATAATAATAGACCTAAAAATAAAAATTGAAATTTTTGCTTTAACACTCTTTTCTCCTTTGGTAAAAACAATTTTTTTTTATATTAGCAGAAAAAAGCGTTTGTTTGCAATGTTGAAAAAAAAAATAGGGTGAAATATTTCACCCTATTTTTTTTCTTAATTAATTATTCAGAAGATTCTTTTTAGTTTTCTTCTTCAAGTTCGTTATCTTGAGCAGCATTTTTTTCTTCCTCAGCTTTTTTTAGACGTTCTTCGTATGCTGCATAAGTTCTTCTTTCTGTTTCAGCTGATTGATAGCGCAATAATGCTCTTTGTGCATTTTCTGTTTCTAATCCTGCAATGGCTTTTAAAGCTGTTTTATGTGCATCTTCTGATGATCTTGTTGTATTAAATGTTCTGCACAATGTTGTACATTCTTCTTCAATTGTTTTTGTTTCTGTTTCTAGTAAAAGAGCTCTAAGACGCTTGGTAAGTCCAGGCATTATTAAATTTATTGTTTCTGTTATAAGAGGGTATTTGTGCCCTGTTGCTGGACAGAAGATTGTGTTAATATCATCTCTAGCTGCTGCAACTAATAAGCCTCTTAATCTTTTTCTATAATTCTCTGCTGTTTCTTCTGTACCTTGTGTTTTTTCGGCGATTGTGTCGTCTAATATTTTGTATAAGACTGATGTTATAAATGTACCAACGCTGTTAAGAATTGTTCTAAAGCTGCGACCAGATATAAAGTCTTCTGCGTTTTCTTCAGGAACCATTCTATCTAGAGTTGCTTTAATTCTGTTTAAAGTAGTTGTATGATCAAAGTTTGTTGCTGTAATATCTGTGGCAATTAAAGCATTGATTGCTAGTGTTCCTTGTAAAAGACTGAAGGTTCCTGCCCCTTCTGTTGATGATAGTGGCCTACCAAAAAGCTCATCTTCACTATCTGATACGTTAAATTCTACTTCATCCATAGCATAAGATGAAAAAACGCTAAAGCCCATTAATAAGGCAAGTGATAAAAGTTTTATCTTTTTCATGATAAAAACCTCCGTTTTGTAAAAAAAGTTAAACATCAATTAAACATCCATAAAAATTTTTAATCATTTTTGTTTTTTGTA
>CAZFDQ010000041.1:0-1563 GCA_964518205.1 uncultured Pseudomonadota bacterium
GTCTTTCAGTTAGAATCAGGTGGTTTTCAGCGTTATTTAAGACAGTTAAAGCCATCAAACATTGAGGAGATTATTGCGATGATTTCACTGTATCGCCCAGGTCCGATAAAGTTCATCCCTGAATATATAAACCGAAGAAACGGAGAAAAAGATGTTGTTTATCTTCACCCACGATTAAAGCCAATTCTTAAGGCAACTTACGGAATTTGTATCACTGGCGATAGTAATATACAGACAGCTGATTCAGGAAAAATAATTCAAATCAGTGAAGTAGTTAACTCAAGAAAAAAATACAAAGTTCAATCTTATAATTTTTCAAAAGAAAAATTCACAAAAGAGATAGTTTCACGTAAATTCAATAACGGCATAAAAAAGGTTTATCAAGTAAGATTAAGAACAGGGAAAAAGATAAAAGCAACCTCGGATCATCTCTTTTTTACTCCCGAAGGATGGAAAAAACTTTCCGAAATAAAAGTTGGTCATTTTATCGGAACACCAAAGAAACTAAACACTGGCAAAAAAACATTTAACGAGGAAAAAATAAGAGTATTATCTTGTCTTATCGCAGATGGATCGCTTTCAAGTAAATCTGATTGCTATTTTGTAAATAAAGAAAAAGAACTGCTTGAGGACTTTAAAAGATGCGTAGAATCATCATTTGAAAACACTACCGTAAAATTTACAACTCATATAAGAGGGGTAAAGAGGGCTATTCCAACAAAAACTAATAAAGATAAGACCTCTTATCACAGTCCAAACAAAGTATTAGAGTGGATGCAAGAACTTGGATTAAAATCAAAGAAAGGAGGATTAACATCGTCTCAAAAATATATCCCTAATTTTGTTTTTGAATTGAAAGAAGATTTTATTGCTATTTTTTTAGCAGCATACTGGGATTGTGATGGAGGGATTGCAAAAAAAACAGCATACATAAAAACAATCTCTTCCCAAATTGCCTACGGAACGCAAACTTTATTACTGAAAATGGGAATAAATAGTTATGTTTATCAAAATAGTAATTATCTGGGCAGAAGCAACAAAAAAGAAAAGGTTTACTCGGTTAATGTCTACGATCTTGATGTTTTTTACGATAAAATCGGGAAACTAATGATTGGTAAGAAAAAATATTTTCTTGAAAAAGCAAACAATGAAAGGAAAAAAAAGATCTCTTGCAATGATTATGTTCCGCGTGAGATGTTCTTGAAAAAGCTAAATCAATATATTGCAGAAAACAAAACATCTCAAAGAAAAATATGCTCTCTTTTAAATATAAATCGTGGTTTTTTTCGCCATAAAAAAAGGCACCTAAGCACGAAAATAGCTGAAAAAATATTCTCTCTTCTTAAAGATAATGAATTAAAAAAGTATTTTCAAAGTGAAATAAGGTGGGAAGATTTATTAGAAATTAAATATATCGGAGAAGAGCCGGTGTATGATATTGAAGTAGAAAAAAATCACAACTTTATTGCAAATAATATTCTTGTTCACAACTGTGTCTATCAGGAGCAGGTTATGCGTATTGCTACTGATCTTGCTGGATTTAGTAAAGAGGAAGCGGACACC
>CAZFDQ010000042.1:0-4262 GCA_964518205.1 uncultured Pseudomonadota bacterium
GCCATTTCTGGTGCGAATTTTATTTTATATAAAAATGATGCCGTAAAATTAATGTATGCATTAACTCAATTGATGTTAAAAAATAATGCAAAATATGGATTTAAACCAGTTTTGCCTCCTTATTTAGTTAAAGAGCAAATGTTGGTAAATTCTGGAAATTTGCCAAAGTTTGAAGGTGATTTTTATAAAACCCAAGATGGCTTATGTTTAATTCCAACAGCAGAAGTAAGCTTGACAAGTCTTTATGAAAAACAGATTTTAAATTCTGAGCAACTTCCAATGCGCTATTGCGCATGGACAAGTTGTTTTAGAAGAGAAGCTGGTGGATATGGTGCAACAGATAGAGGGTTGATTCGTATTCACCAGTTTGAAAAAGTAGAGCTTTATGCCATAACTAAACCAGAAAACTCGAATGAAGAGCTTGATAAAATGGTTGCTTGTGCACAAGATATTTTGCAGCAATTGGGGTTACATTATCAAATTAGTTTGCTTGCCGCACAAGATTGTTCATTTGCTTCTTCAAAAACGCTTGATATAGAAGTTTGGCTTCCTGGTCAGAATGAATATTATGAAGTTTCTTCAGCAAGTAATTGTACAGATTTTCAAGCAAGAAGAGCTCAAATTAGATATCGTGAAACTGCAGATTCAAAACCTGCATTAGTTCATACCTTGAATGCTTCTTCTTTGGCATTACCTAGGTTGATGGTTGCATTGATGGAAACTTATCAGCAGGAAGATGGAAGTATAAAGTTGCCTTCAGTTTTAACTGATATTATGGATGGGATGTGGTGAAGAACGTAATCACAGAAGATATTTTAAATAAAATAAAAAGAATAAAATTTTTTACCAAACGTTTGATGCGAAGTTCTTTGGTTGGGGATTATTTGTCTGCTTTTAAGGGAACAGGTTTGGAGTTTGATCAGATTCGAGATTATCAAGTTGGAGATGATATAAGGTTTATAGATTGGAATAGTTCGGCCAAGATGAATAAGATGATGGTCAAGCAGTTGATCGAGGAGCGTGATAGAACTGTTATTCTGATGATTGATGTATCTGCTTCTTCCAACTATTCTTCACAACAAGAGTTGCGCAAAGATATGATTGCACAAGTTGCAGCATCCTTAGCCTTTATTGCTGGGGAAAACAAGGATAGAGTTGGGGCATTGTTTTTTTCAGATAGAGTTGAAAAATGGATTGCACCAAGCCGAGGAATTGTTCATGTTGGAAAAATAATAGAATCTGTTTTTTCTATACAGCCTCAGAGTTCCAAAACAGATATAGCAGAAGCATTGCGTTTTTTGGTTGGTTTAAAGAAGCGTAACGCTGTTGTATTTATGTTGTCTGATTGGATAGATGAAGTTTCTAATTACGACAAAATTTTAAAAGTTGCTAGCTGTGAGCATGATTTTGTTGGTATAAGATTTTTAGATGACTGTGAAGGCTATTTTCCTGATACCGGTTTGCTTGAAGTTCAGGATCCAGAAACATTAGAATCTTTTTTTATTGATTCTAGACAAAAAAAAATTCAAGATAAATTGAATTTGAATTATGCTTTGCAACTTAGATTGAAAGAACAGAAAAAATTGTTTGAAAAATATAGAATTGATCTTTTAAATTTAAATGTTGGTAGATCGTTTGTTAATCCTATGGTTAATTTTTTCCGTCAGCGGATTAAGAGGCAAATTTAGCTTATGGAACAAAATATAGATTTTTATGAAATTTATGATTATTATTATCAGCCCATTTGGCAGCGCTTTTATTTTAAAGTGTTTTTTATAGTTTTAATTTTATTATTATTGGGTGTGATAATATTTTTTGTAACAGCTTATATTTTTAGAAAAAGAAAAGAACGGTTTCTTTTGCCGTGGGAATGGGCAATTAGAGAGTTGAATAATTTATCGCTAAAGAAATGTTCATCGAAAAGTGATTTTAAAAAGTTTTATTTTGATTTGACATTGATTATAAAAAAATATCTTAAGCAAAGATATGGATGGGATACTATTGATAAGACAGACGATGAACTGATTCATTATTTGGAAACAAAAAAATTTGATAAAACTTTGCTTAATGGTTTACGAAAGTTTGTTGAAAGTGCTTTGTGGATAAAGTTTGCAGATGCAGATGCTTTAAAAATTCAAGCGGAAAGAGATTTGAAAACTGCGCATGATATTGTTGAAAGTACTAGGGGGATCAAAGAGGTTTTGTGATTTCGGAAAAAAATGGTGCAGATGTTCAATGGGTGAAGTGTCCTAAATATTTTTATATCCATTGGCCATTTTGCAAAAATAAGTGTCATTACTGTGATTTTATTTCTTTCGAAAAACATGAAGAGTTTAAGCAAGAGTATCATTTTTCTTTGTGTAAAGAAGTAGAAAGGTTTAGTCATCAATGTATGCTTGATAGCAAAAAAAGCAAAGAAGATTTTGAAGTAGGAACTATTTTTTTTGGTGGTGGTAGCCCAAGTTTATATCCACGAACCTTGATGGAAGAGTTGTTTAAAATTCTTGATGACAACTTTAATTTAAAAAAATTGCAAGAAGTTACAATCGAAATTAACCCTGCAGATGTAACAGAAGAAAAATTAAAATCTTGGGCTGACTTTGGAATCAATAGGCTTAGTGTTGGGGTTCAAGTTTTAGATGATGAAGTTTTGCATAATTTAAATCGCAAACAAAGTAAACAAAATGTTTATAATTTGATAAACTTAGCGCCACGCTATTTTGACTCCATATCAATAGATTTAATTTTAGGATTGCCTGGAGTTACTCCACTAATTTGGCAAAATACTTTACAAACGATTGTCAATTGGCCTATAACCCATATATCCGTTTATTTATTGACTGTGTATGAGTATACACCATTGTTTTTTAAGATTCAGGATAAAACTATTAAGTTGGCTAAAGAAGAACAGCTCATAGCTCAATATGAATATACGGTTAATTTTTTAGAAAAAAATGATTTTGAGCAATATGAAATTTCTAATTTTGCAAAATCAGGTTTTGAATCTATACATAATAAAGCTTATTGGGATTTAAAGCCTTATAAGGGTTTTGGTTTAGCGGCAGCATCTTTTAATGGGCAAACTAGATTTGTTAACGAAAAGAATTTGATTAAATATTTGCAAAGATGTAATGATCCTTCTAGGAATGTTTTTTGCAGTAAGGAAAATTTAAATAGAAAACAAAAAATTTTAGAAAAATTGATGCTAGATTTAAGGCAAAAAAAAGGTTTGGACTTGCAATATATGTTATACTTTTTAAGTAGTGTCGAGAAAACAAAATTTTTAGATGGATTGGAAGCTTTAAAATTACAATCATTAATTCGAATTGAGGGGAAAAGGGCATATCTAACATTAAAAGGGATGTTATTAGAAAATGAGGTAATTTTAAAGTTATTCTAGTGGCTCTATGAAGCAGGAATCGATTCTTAAATTATTGAAGATTTAGGATGCACGGTAATTCATTACCGTGAAGATGTCACTAATTTTAATCTGTATGTGTTTTTGAACTTTAATAGTTTGTAGGGACCGTTCAACTTTAAAAATTAGAGGTATTATGGCAAAGCATGTTGGTGTAAAGTTACCTGATGATCTTTTAAATCTTTTGAAAAGAAAAAAGACAGTTGGTGTTTTGGCAACATTTTCAGAAAAGGGAATTCCAAATACAACACCCTTGCAGTGTATTTTTCCAAAAGGACCTGAAAGTTTATTGATAACCATACATAAAGAACATACTGGTTATCACAATATGGTTTGGCAAAAAAAAGTTATGTTATGTTTCTTGGGAGAAGGAAACGTAGCTTATAGCATTTTAGGAAGAGCTGGTGTTGTTCGTGCCCCTTCAGCGGTTCATCCATTGATGAATGTTGTTCGTATAGATATAATTGACATCAAATGTGATAGATCTATTTTAACCAGAGTAGATCAAGGTGTTTTATGGAGCTATACTTCTCCAGAGGCTGAAGAATTAATTAATAGCCTTTTTAAAGAAATTGAAGAACTTGCTCGAACTTTGTAAATGTTTCATAAATTCTTTGATCTGATTGGTTATTGTTTAAAAGGGAATTGAAAAGGTGTGTGGATGAACAAGAGGCATCAAAACTGGCTTATTTTTTTAATGAGTTTTATTTTTAATTTAAGTTTAAATTTTTATTTAACAGGAATGATGCCTGGGGCAGATGCTGGAATGCCTGTCCCTGGAATGGAAGATGAAATGGATGAAGATATGAGCATGCCTGGCGAAGAGGATATGGAAGAGGGGATA
>CAZFDQ010000043.1:0-6133 GCA_964518205.1 uncultured Pseudomonadota bacterium
ATAAGCCAAAAAGCTCTCAATATAATTTCTCATACCCTTATTTTGTTCTCTTTACAAGGCAAAATAAGAAATTATATCCTATTAAGAATGGTTCTCGGCAACCGACATAATTTCTAAATGTCTTACAGTTAATGACCTATTATTCCTGTTATCTTCTTTCGTTATGTTTATGTTCAATAATTACCTTATTTTTGGATTGGGCAATAGGATGTATTTATAATTAATTTTTGCTAGTATTTTGTAGTACTTTCTAGCATGTATTTGGTATAATTATAAAAATTAAAGCAAAGCGCTACTTAAAAATATGAACATAGACACAAAGCATAACAAATGACAGATGAACAAAAAAGAATATTGGAAAAACAACTTTGGGGTGTTGCAAATGTACTACGTGGTAAAATGAATGCTGATGAATATAAAAATTATATTCTTGGATTTATTTTCTACAAATATCTTTCAGAAAAACTTGAAAACTATGTAAACACGAAATTGCTTACCAGGGATGAAATTATCTTTTCTGAAATAAAAGAAAACACTGAAGAAGGAAAAGATTATTTAAAGCACGTAAGGAATGCTTGCGTTGATCATTTAGGGTTTTTCCTAAAACCTACAGAACTATTTTCTTATATTGTTAAAAAAGGTAAAGGAAGTATCTCTGGACAGAATACTTTCATTCTTGAAGATTTAAAAAATATTTTAAACAGCATCGAACAAACTTCAATGGGTACAGCCAGTGAAGATGACTTTAAAGGTCTCTTTTATGATGTTGACCTGACATCTTCTAAGCTTGGATCAAGCGAAAAAAAGAAAAATGATGTTATTGTCGATGTACTATCCCTACTAAATGGAATTGATTTTAGGATTGAGGATTCAAAAAGTGATCTTCTTGGTGATGCTTATGAATATCTTATTGGAGAATTTGCTGCTGGTGCTGGAAAAAAAGGAGGAGAATTTTATACACCTGCCCAAGTTTCTCGATTGATGGCACAAATTGTATCTCTCAATAAAAGGCGTGTGCGATCTGTTTATGACCCAACCTGCGGTTCCGGCTCTCTTTTGCTCCGCCTTAAGGACTACACGGAAGTAATGGACTATTATGGACAAGAGCTTAACCCTACCACATTTAATCTTGCACGAATGAACATGATTTTACATGGAGTTCATTTTGATCATTTTAAGATCAGGCAAAGTGATACTTTAACAGAAGATTTACACCTAGATCTTAAGGCGGAAGTTGTTATAGCTAATCCACCCTTCTCTGCAAAATGGAAAGGTGAAGATGACCCGCAATTAGCTCATGATGATAGATTTACTCAATATGGGAGACTGGCTCCAAAAGGAGCAGCAGACTATGCATTTGTAACGCACATGCTTTACCACCTTTCCGAAAACGGAACAATGGCAATTGTTTTGCCACATGGAGCATTATTTCGTACAGGAGCAGAGGAACAAATTCGAAAATACATTATTGGTAAACAAAATTATCTTGACGCAGTAATTGGTCTTCCACCTGACCTTTTTTATGGAACTGGTATTCCGGCAACAATTTTAGTTTTTAAGAAGTGTCGAACAGATGATGAGGATGTTCTTTTTATTGATGCTTCAAAAGAATTTGAAAAAGGTAAAAATCAAAATAAATTAACTGATGATAATATTGCTAAGATTTTTGATGTATATAAAAATCGCAAAGAGATGGAAAGGTATTCACACAAAGCAACGTTGGGTGAGATTAAAGAAAACGAATATAATCTCAATATTCCTCGCTATGTAGATACTTTTGAAGAGGAAGACCCAATTGATATAGTGAAAGCTTCAAATAAATTGAAAGAACTACATACGGCTGAATCTGAAATCGAAAGCAAAATAGCAGAATTTTGTGATGAGCTGAATATAAACAAACCATTTTAATGATGAGCTCAAAACACTTACAAAAGTTAGAATCTAAAAGAGGACCAAAGCTTCGTTTTCCAAGTTTTAAAGGAGACTGGGAAGACAAAATTTTGGGAGAGATATTTAAAAGAAACCAAAACAGAAATTTAAATAATAAAGAAAATCAAGTTCTTACTAACTCCGCACTTGAAGGAATTGTAAACCAGCAAGATTATTTTGATAAAGATATTGCTAATCAAAACAATTTAACCAACTATTTTGTAGTTGATATTAATGATTTTATATACAACCCAAGAATTTCTAAGAGTGCTTCCGTTGGACCATTTAAACGAAATAAATTGCAAAAGGGAATAATGTCACCCTTATACACAGTTTTAAAACCAAAAATTGGTGACTTAACTTTTTTAGAAAAATATTTTGAAACTAAGCATTGGCATAGATACATGTATAAGATAGCTAATTATGGAGCTCGCTATGATCGTATGAGCATTTTGTTAGGAGATTTCTTAAAGATGCCTGTACCATTTCCGCCGCTTTCTGAGCAACAGAAAATCGCTGAATTTTTAGGTTTAATAGATGGTTGGATTGAGAATTTGAGTGTTCAAAAAAAATTGTTGCAAGAATACAAGAAAGGAATGTTGCAAAAAATATTTACCCAAGAAATACGTTTTAAAGATGAAAATGGGAACGATTTTCCAGACTGGGAAGATAAAAAATTAAAGAATGTTCTTATTGAGCACAAAACAAAAAATTCAGACAATTCTTTTAATGAAGTTTTCTCTGTTGCAAAAGAGAAGGGAATTATTAACCAAATTGAACATCTTGGACGTTCTTATGCTTCAGATGATTTAACTAATTACAAGGTTGTTTACCCAGATGATGTTATTTACACAAAAAGTCCAGTTGCAAGCTTTCCATATGGGATTATCAAACAAAATCAACTAAATCGTATTGGTGTGGTTTCAACTCTTTATGCGGTTTTTAAACCCCAAAATAAATATATAGGAACTTTGCTACACTATTATTTTTTATCTTGGGTAAATACATACAATTACTTAAATCCTTTAGTTCAAAAGGGTGCAAAGAATACTATTAATATTAGCAATAAAGATTTTTTAAATGGTGCAAAGATTTCTTTACCAACATCAGAAAAAGAGCAAAAAAAATTGGTTGAATTCTTAGACTCAATATATAAAGCGATTGAATTAAAAGAACAACAAGTTTCTAAAGCTGAAGAGTGGAAAAAAGGCTTGATGCAGAATTTATTTGTATAAAGAATGGTACATCAATCAGAACAACAACTTGAACAAAATTTAATTAGCCAACTTGGTCGGTTGGGTTTTTCTTTTATTAGTTTAGAATATTCTTATTCCTTGCTCTCTAATTTACGCGCTCAACTAGGTAAGTTTAATAAAACGACATTTTCTGATAATGAATTCTCTCGTATATTGAATCATTTAAACAAAGGTGACCGTTTTCAAAAAGCCAAAATCCTTAGGGATCGCTTCGTCCTACATCGTGATGATGAGAGCACTTGCTGGATTAGTTTTTTTAATATGGATCAATGGTGCAAGAATGAATATCAGGTTGCTCACCAAATAAACCAAAGAGTTAGATATGAAAATCGATATGATGTAACACTTCTAATCAATGGACTGCCTCTTGTACATATAGAGCTTAAACGTCGCGGAATTGAAATGAAGGAAGCCTTTAACCAGATCCAGCGATACCATAGACATTCATTTACTGGAACGCTTTTTGAATATGTTCAGATATTTGTTATTTCAAATGGCGTAAATACTAAATATTTTGCAAATAATCCAAAGCAATCATTTGAGCAGACATTTTATTGGACAGATGAAAAAAATATTAAAATTACACAACTGGATAAGTTTGCAGATGTTTTTTTAGAAAAATGTGCTCTGTCTGAAATGATTGCTGAGTATATTGTTCTTGCAGAATCTTTACAAATCCCAATGGTTCTGCGTCCCTATCAGTATTATGCAGTAAGAGCTATCCAGAAAAGAGTTAATGAATCCAACAAGAATGGGTATATATGGCACACTACAGGTTCAGGTAAAACTCTCACTTCTTATAAAACAAGTCAGATACTATCTCGAATACCGGAGATAAAGAAAGTCTTGTTTGTTGTTGATAGAAAAGACTTAGACATCCAGACTACTAAGGAATTTAATTCTTTTTCAGATGGGTCTGTAGATGGCACAAACAATACATATAATCTTGTAAAACAGCTAAAAGATTTAAACAGAAAGCTTATCGTTACAACAATTCAGAAATTGGATATTGCCATTGGCCGGGAATCATATCTTAAGCAATTTGCTAATTTAGCTAATGAAAAAATAATTATTATTTTTGATGAATGCCACCGAAGCCAGTTTGGTCAAACACATGCTCGTATTAAAGGATTCTTTAAGAAAGCTCAGCTTTTTGGTTTTACAGGTACTCCGATTTTTGCAGAAAACAATGTCGATGGAGTAACTACTGCTGATGTGTTTGAAGAATGTCTGCATAGATATATTATCACCAATGCTATCTCTGATAATAATGTACTTGGATTTGCAGTGGAGTATGTTGGTAGATATAAGCAGAAAGATTTAAATACCCTTGATGTCGATATTGTTGCAGAGGAAAATACTTACGGGATTGAAGGAAAAGAAATTTTTGAAAAAGTTGATCGACTTAAAAAAATTACAGAATATGTACTTATTGATTGGAAGCGAAAAACAAAAAACGGCAAGTTTAATGCTTTATTTGCAATAACAAGTATAGAAGTTCTAAAGAAATATTACACACTGTTTAAACAAATGAAATCTGATGATTTTAAATTGGCAGCAATTTTTACTTTTAAGGCAAATGAGGATGAAAGCAGCGATATACTTGATTTTTATGCATTTGCCGATGAAGAAACAGCAAAAAACAAATTTTCAAGAGAATTCCTGGAAGACTGTATTAAAGACTATAATGAACTCTATTCTACAAACTTTACCACTGAGCGCTTCTATGACTATTATAGAAACCTTCAAACAAGAATTAAAAATAAAGAAGTTGACCTTGTTTTAGTGGTTAATATGTTTTTAACAGGATTTGATAGTGCAAGGTTAAATACATTATTTGTAGATAAGAATTTACGCTATCATGGATTAATACAAGCATATTCAAGAACAAACAGACTTCTAAATTCCGATAAGCCTCACGGAAATATTGTTTCTTTCAGAAATTTAAAAGATGATACTGATAAGGCATTACTTCTATTTGGAGATGAAAATGCACAAGAGATTGTCTTTAAAAAACCATATGAAGAGCAGAAAAAAGAGTTTGAGTTAAAATTAGCAGAATTGCGTGCAATAGTACCAACAGTAGATTCCGTAGATTCTTTACGTAGTGAGGAAGAGAAAGCGCTCTTTGTAAAAACATTTCGTGACCTACTCCGTATTAAATCTTCACTCGAAACCTTTGCAGAGTTTTCTTTTGGTGACCTGGGTATAAGTGAACAGGAATTTTATGATTACCAAAGTAAGTACCTTGATATTTATGAAGAAAGAAAAAATGGTGATAAAGATACAGAAACTACTTTAGATGATATTGATTTTGAACTCGAGCTAACAGTGCGTGACATAATAAATTATGACTATATTATTCTACTAATAGCTGGGCTAAAAAATATTAGTTCCAAAATTGTGTATGAGAACAAAACAGAAGAAATATTACGTATTTTTGATAGAGATGTTCAGCTGAGAAAGAAAAAAGATTTGATCAGAAAATTTATTGAAGAAAATCTACCAAAGATTAGCAACGCAGATGATATTGAAAAATCATTTGGTGAGTTTTGGACAAGTGAGCGATCAAGTGCCTTGGAAAAATTAGCAAGGCAAGAAAATATTCCAATAGAAAAAATAGAAAATATTATTGGTGAGTTTTTATATACACAAAAATTACCTCGAGAGCAAGATATAGCGGATATGCTTCCAGAACAACCAAAAATTCTAGAACGCAAGGGAATAATTGACCGTATTAAAGATGCAATTACAAATATTGTTGATAGATTTGAATGGTAATATTCTATCTTAGTTCATTCCAGCAAATCTTTACTCTATTCCCGAATTTATAGTTTCTATCAATTCGGGAAACAATTATCTTATCAACAAGAAGCGCTATCCTTCTCTTATAAAAAGTAAAGTTAAAATATTTTTTATTTAATTGTTGTTTAGTCAACATTATGATA
>CAZFDQ010000044.1:0-2551 GCA_964518205.1 uncultured Pseudomonadota bacterium
TTACCGGGATTTTTGAGCTAAATACAGCCCTGGCTGCCTGCTCATCATTAAACGCGATCAGGTCTTCCAAAGAACCGCCGCCCCGGGTTAAAACCAAAACATCAGGGCGAGGCCGGCAGCAATTAAAATATTTAAATGCCCGTAAAATAGTGCTGACCGAATCCCCCTAAAGGACTTGTTCTGCAACCAAAAGATAGAGTTTGATATAAGCCTCAGCGACCTTAAAATTTCGTTTGAAAACTTAAGACTACAACAACCCCGTTTTGCTATTGCCTAACCTCCTGAAACTCACACTAAACCTTCCCTCAAAGTGTTAAACAATGATAAAATAGAAACATGCAAGCAGTGGATGTTATCTATAACAGATATGGTCGTCCAGAGCTAAGACTACTCCAGAACGGAAGGCTTGTAACATTTGGTGGTAAAAGTGCTGGCTTCTTAAAAAATCAAGGGGTTTATGATTACAGCGGAAGACACCTTAGCTGGTATGAAAACGGAGTATTAAGAGACCATTGGGGCGATGCTGTGGGTTTTGGCGAACACCCGACTGATTATCTGTCGCCTATTTTCCCCATTAAGGCAATTAAACCTATTCCCTCCATAGTAAAAATTGAACAAATAAGACCTATTACCCAGATACCACCAATTAAGCCAATAAAATCTTTTAACTGGTCTAGGCTCACACCCATATCACTGTTTTTCGAACAATAAAATGGCAAAAGAAAAAAATGCTCTCGCATACAGGAAAAAGCTGGAGCAAGAAAATGCTCAGCTTAAAGAGAGCTTGGAGACAACCCAAAATCAAGCGTCAACTCTGCAACAACAATGCTCAGACCTTGAAAAGGAAAAATCAGTATTAGATGAAAGATTAAAAGGCTCAGGTTTCCAATCAACCATAAAAGATATTTGTATACTTTTAGCAGGTGCAGGAATTAGTTATTTTGTAGAAGGCAACTACAAGGTAGCTTCAATGTTGCTTTTAATATCATTTGGTGGGGTTGGTATTTACTGGCTAATATCAAATTTCAGGAAAAAATAACACCATAGCCACAAGCAAAGAAAATGTAATGACTTATGACATACGACGAAAAATTAGCCATCACAATTGAGGCAATAAACGAAGCTCGGCAATTCACTAGAAAAGACTACTTCACTAAATTGCATATTGGAACGGGTAACGTCTTATCCCGCATACCCCTAACACAACTTCACGATATTCTTTTACAACTCCAAGATGACGACAAGATAATCAAGGTAGTAGAACTGCCAACCGAACTAAAACCCCTTACCTCACAAACTTCAGATATGCTAGACGGCAAAAAAGCTTATTTCTTAATAGATGTTCTCGAGAAGTTTGACGACTGGCTGGAAAACTACTTGATGAAGCAAAAAACAGAGCTTGCCAACCTTGATTACATCAATTTGTTAAGGATTTACGATATTGTCCTTGATATAAACGAACAAATTCAACTAACCAATAAAGCCTCCGTTTCAATACACCTCCTGCCCCCCCTGGTTCGTTTTAGTGCTTTGTTTCCAAGCGATACCATTGGTATGAGAGATAAATACTGCGAAAATCGCCGAAATAGTCTTAAATATCTAAAAGAAAAGGGAATTATAGACGGGTTCGACCCCAATTCAAATCTTCACCGCCGGGATACGGTTGTAATTATCTTCCTCAAGCTAAGTAAGTTTAACGAGTTCTATAAAAAAATAAAGAGCGAATATATAAAACGCAACAAGACTACCGACAAAGATGAAAAACCAAAAACCGAAAACCTAAAAACAGACCCTAAAAAAGTAACTTACAATCCCCAGAAAGGCGAGCTAGACATTGAAGGCAAAAAAGTGAAATTTAAGAAAGAAAGTTTTAGGGCAAAGCTCCTTGAGCTACTGCTAAAAGATTATAAGAGCCGTAAAGAGGAATGGTCTTGTGATGAAGTTATAGAAATAATTGAAGGGATAACAGACCTAGATTTAATAAAGGAAAAGCAAAAAAAGCTTTATCCTGCTTGTGATGGTTTGACCAAGCATATAGCCTCAAAAATAGGCGTTAATGACCTTTTGATATTCAACAAAACAACCGTTCGGATAAACCCCAAATACTTCTAACTTCCCGCATTAGCTAATAGTTAGCTAACTGCAATACAATTTCAGCTCACACCCCTTTTTATAAACTTTGCTTAATGGAAAACGGCAAAGTCATTCAGCTTGAGAAAACAAACCCCCAACCGAAGGGGTTAGTTTTGACACCCGAAGAAAAGAAAAGGCTCACTGATTTTTTTACTCTACTTATAGAAATTGACCGCAGGGAAAATGTAACGAAAACCTATGACAAACCGATTAAGTGAAATCCAAATCATTCCTATTAGGCCACAAAACGGCCTGGTTGCCTTTGCCAGCTTTGTATTGGACAAAAGCTTATATCTTGGCTCAATCGGCATTATGACCCGTCCTAATGGCGGTTACAGACTCGTTTACCCTATCAAGAAAGTAGCCGATAGAAGCCTCAACATTTTTTACCCAATCAGCAGAGAGTTTGCGTTAGCCA
>CAZFDQ010000045.1:0-3124 GCA_964518205.1 uncultured Pseudomonadota bacterium
ATGGATTTCAACCATTCCACTTTGTGTTTCAAGTCCTAAAATGCAACTATCCTTTACCCCTTCTATACTGTTTAATTCAAACTCTATATCTTCTGGATAAACATTTTGAGCACCCGAACCTACAATTACATATTTCTTTCTACCGCGCAAAAACAAAAAACCATCTTTATCTAGTTCACCAATATCACCTGTTTTAAAATATCCATCTTGCGTAAAGCTTCCTTTCGTTTTTTCTTTATCCTTATAATAGCCTTGAAAAACAGATGGTCCTTTAACTAAAATTTCACCATCATCAGCAATACGCAAATCTATATTGTTTACAACTTTACCAACAGAACCAAACTTATGTTCATCATATGTATTACAAGAAATGACTGGTGATGTTTCGGTTAAGCCATAACCTTGTAATAATGAAAAACCTAAAGCATTCCATTCTTTTTCTAAAACAGGATCTAAAAAAGCACCGCCACAACCAATAGTATCAAGCTTGCCTCCAAACTTTTTATTAATGAAGTGAAAAATAAATTTAGAAAAAAAT
This sequence comes from uncultured Pseudomonadota bacterium, assembly GCA_964518205.1. Classification (GTDB taxonomy): domain Bacteria; phylum Babelota; class Babeliae; order Babelales; family UASB340; genus CAZFDQ01. Next base: position 539 of record CAZFDQ010000045.1, read on the forward strand.
TTGCAATGTAACTTCAAAGAAAGTTTTTGTAACTTTAAAAAAAGTTTAAGTTTTCCCTTCTTCTCCGCCTCTGCTTTAATTTTAGACATCAACACAGATAAAAATTCAGGAACAGCAAGAAGTTTTGTAATTTTATATTCTTGCATTAAGTCAAGAATGGCAGCATAAGAATGTGCGTATATAATATGTGCTGCATAAGAGTAAGCTAAGAAAAATCCTATTGTTTGTTCAAATATATGTGTCAAAGGCAAAATGGAAAGCAGTCTTTCTTTATTATAAGAAAGTTTAAAAACCTCTGTTAAGCTTTCAATATTAGAACTTATATTTTTGTGAGTTAACAAAACTCCTTTTGGATCTCCGGTTGTTCCTGATGTATACAAAATTTCAACTATATCATCTTCTAATATTTCAATTTCTTTAAAATCTTTTAAATCAAAGCTTTCAACAAATTCATCAATAAATTCTATATCAAAAACTTTTAAACTTTCAGGCAATTCTCGGGATAAAAATCGACTTTTAAAAAGCAACTTTGCATCTGTTTGTTGTGCTATCTTTTTTATCGTTTCAGATGTGCTTTGAATATTTAAAGGAACAGCAACAACTCCACGCAACAGGCATGCCCAAAAAACACAACACCAATAAGGTGAATTTGGAGCAAAGAGCAAAACCTTATCACCTTTATTTATATTGTTGTTTTCTAAAAACAAAAATATTCGTCGCGATAAATCATATACATCTTTATATGTTAAAGTTATTGTACGATAACCCATCTGCATAGTAAGTGCGGGTTTTAATGGAAATTTTTGATTATTTTCTTTTAAAATTTTGGTAAGAAACATAATTAAAAACTTTTACAATTAAATAACTTAAAACATAATTACATGAAAAATACTCTAGCAAAAGGAAAAAAATTAAGTCAATTGAATACTTCTTTTTTTATCCTAAAGCTTATTTATTACTCATAATTATGATTTATGCACAAAAAAATGTTTCCTAAATATAAAGCTAAATACTGGCAAAGTGACAGATATATGAAAATATTGTACGATAAATTTAAGTTGTAATTAACCTTAATAAGCTATATTTGGGACAAAAATATGCGTACAAAAATAAACCAAATCAAAGAAACTGATATCAACAAAAAAATTACCGTAAAAGGATGGCTAAAAAGTATTAGAAACTCTAAAAAATTCTCTTTTGCAGCCATTAACGATGGATCTTGCTTTAACAATTTACAAATTATTATTGATGCAAGTTTTCCTGATTACGAAAATGTAATATCAAAACTTTCTACGGGAACTGCAATTAGCACTACAGGAAATCTGGTTAAAAGCCCTGGTGGAGAACAAGCATTTGAACTTCAAGCTACCAATATTGAAATTTTAGGTGAATGTGATTCAGAAACTTATCCGTTACAAAAAAAGCGTCACTCTTTTGAATTTTTAAGAACAATTGCGCATTTGCGACCAAGAACAAACACAATTGGTGCCGTTGCAAGAGTTAGAAATGCTCTCTCTTTTGCCACACACAAATTTTTTCAAGATCGTGGTTTTTTATATGTAAATACACCAATAATATCATCTTCCGATTGCGAAGGTGCGGGACAAATGTTTAAAGTCACAACATTGGATCCTAAAAATCCACCTTTAACAGACAAAGGCAATATTGATTATTCAAAAGATTTTTTTGAACGCCCAACATTTTTAACTGTTTCGGGCCAACTAGAAGCAGAAACCTATGCTTGTTCTTTGAGTGATGTTTATACTTTTAGCCCAACATTTAGAGCAGAAAATTCTAACACTTCCAGACACTTAGCAGAATTTTGGATGATTGAACCAGAAATGGCCTTTGCTGACTTAAAAGATAATATGGATTGTGCAGAAAGCTACTTAAAGTATTGCTTGAAGTATATCCTTGAAAACTGTCCAGAAGATATGGTTTTCTTCAACAAATTCATTCAAAAAGGACTCATTGAAAGATCTGAACATATTATAAATACACCTTTTGAAAGATTAACATACACAAAAGCTATTAAGATCCTTAAAGAAGCGGATAAAAAGTTTGAATATCCAGTTGAATGGGGTAATGATCTTCAGTCTGAACATGAAAGATATCTGGCCGAAGAATATCTTAAAAAACCTGTCATCTTAGTTGACTATCCAAAAGAAATAAAATCGTTTTATATGAGACAAAACGATGATGGGAAAACAGTCGCCGCCATGGATGTACTTGTTGCCGGCGTAGGCGAAATTATTGGCGGCAGCCAACGTGAAGAACGTTTGGGGCTTTTAGAAAAACGAATGGATGAACTAGGATTGCCAAAACAAGATTATTGGTGGTATTTAGAATTACGAAAATATGGCAGTGTTCCTCATGCTGGTTTTGGATTAGGATTTGAACGTTTAATTCAGTTTGCTACAGGACTTGAAAATATTCGCGATGTAATTCCATTCCCAAGATATCCAGGCCACGCAGATTTTTAAACCTGATAAAAAACGTATCCCTCGACAAGCAGACTACTTCATTTTAAAAAAAAACCCGTTCGCCCTGAGCGACTGTAACGAGTGAATAATGTTATTCACTCGT
>CAZFDQ010000046.1:0-1687 GCA_964518205.1 uncultured Pseudomonadota bacterium
TGGTTCTAAAATTTTTAAAGATTTAGAACGTGGACTTTTGACACGAAAACAAGCATTAAAAATATTACCAAAAAAATATGACAAAAAACAATTTGAACATGTTTTAAAAAATGTTCACAACTATCTATTTCCTCTCCCTGAAGGTTTGCATATCTTTAACAAGGTAAAAGAAAAAAAATATAATACATATGTTCTTTCTAACTTTCAGGAAGAAATTTTTAATAAAGCAAAATACCAATATGATTTTTTAGATAAATTTGATGGTGTGATTCTTTCTTATAAAGTTAAAGCCATGAAACCCGAGCCTCAAATTTACCAAACATTACTTGATAAATACAAACTCACACCAACAGAATCGATATTTATAGATGACTTAGAAGAAAATATTTTAGGTGCCAAAAAATTTGGTATAGATGGTATTGTTTGCAAAAATCATGATCATGTTGTTGATGAATTAAAAAAAAGAAATGTGTTATAAAATCATATGTAGGAACGCATTTTATTCTTACTTTTAGTACGTATTTGTAAGTTGTCATCCTGAACTTGTTTCCACTACTGTCCGAGAAAATTTAAAGGCAAGAAATTTGATAATTTAGTTATGACTTTTTTGCCCTGAAAGGGCAATATAATTTAGCCACGTGCTTTAGCGCGTGGTTAAGAACCCCGAAAGTACACAAGCCCTTTTAAGGGCTGTACAAAAAAAGAAGTTCTGCCCCTGAAAGGGCAAAGAAAGGGCTTTACTAACAGATTAAATTTTTTCCCGAACAGTAGTGGAACTTGTTTCAGGATGACAACTTACTTTTATAGCAAATCAAACAAATAAAAACTTTCTATTTTATTTTAAACCAAATAGACATCCTATGAAAACATATATCATAATTGGATCAAGTGCTGCAGGAATTGGATGTGCAAGCAAACTGCCTCAATTAGACAAAGATGCAAAAATAATATGCATATCAGATCAAAAAAATTTACCTTATAATAAATGTTTATTGGCGGACTATATCTCTGGCACCATTCCTAAAGAAAAATTGTTCTTCAAAGACTTAAGTTTTTTTGAAAAAAACAATATTCAACTTTTACTTGAAACAAAAGTTACAAAAATTGAACCTGAAAATTTGGTAAAATTGATAATGTGGAAAAATTAAAAGGTGAAATTTTAAACTCATCTAATCTTTAAAGTCAACAAAGCAAGCAAACATAAAATTATAGAAATAATCCAAAAACGAACTGTAATTTTGGCCTCCTTCCATCCTGCAAGTTCATAATGATGATGGATTGGAGCCATTTTAAACATCCGCTTTCCAAATGCTTTAAAAGAAAAAACCTGAACAATAACAGAGACTGTTTCTAAAACAAAAATTCCTCCTGCAATTGGCAACAACAATTCTTGACGTGTCATTAAAGCCATTAAAGCAAGTGCTGCACCGAGAGCTAATGAGCCAACATCACCCATAAAAATTTGTGCTGGATATGTGTTATACCACAAAAATCCCATCAAAGCCCCAACTAATGTTGCACCTAAAATTGAAATCTCTGCACTTGAAGCAAATGGTATGTATAGATAACTTGCAAAATATTTATGACCTGCAAGATAAGCAATTATTGAAAACGCTGAAAAACTAAACATCAAGGGGCCAGCAGCTAAACCATCTAAACCATCGGTCAAGTTAACTGCATTACTTGT
>CAZFDQ010000047.1:0-1709 GCA_964518205.1 uncultured Pseudomonadota bacterium
AACAAAAAAATATGTACGTGGTAAAAAAAACGTCATAGATGCGCTAGCAAGCTTTGACTGTGAAATTAAAGAAGGTGAAGTTTGGGGGATTATTGGCCCTTCAGGCTCAGGAAAATCAACGCTTTTAAATATTTTAGGTGGATTAGACAAAGATTACAGTGGTAAGGTTGTAATAAACAACAAAGATTTAAAAAAGTATGATCTTAATTATTATCGTCGCCATGTTGTAGCAACAATTTTTCAACAATTTTATTTAATTCCTTCACTCTCAGTTGAAGAAAACATAAAACTACCAATTATCTTTGGTAAACAAAAAAATAAACAAGAAGTCGAACAAAGGCTAGAATATCTTTTAAAAAAAGTTGGTTTAGAAAAAAGACGTAAACATAGACCCAATGAACTTTCCGGTGGTGAAGCCCAAAGAGTCGCTATAGCTAGAGCACTAATTACAGAACCTAAAATTCTTCTTGCAGATGAACCTACTGGAAATCTCGATAGCAAGACAGGTAAACAAATCGTAGATTTGTTGCTCAATTTACACAAAGAAGAAAAAACAACTTTAGTTATTGTTACTCACGATTTGAGTATTGGTAAAAATTTGAAAAATAAGATTGAATTATTAGACGGAAAAAGAAAAAATGATTAAGTATGCATTACAAATAGTTTCAAGAAGAAAGCTTAGGACTTTTTTAACAAGCCTTGGTGTAACAATTTCTGTTGTTTTGCTAAGTTTCATAATATTTGGAATGCAAGGATTAGATAAAATGCTTACAAACGAGTTCACAAGTCGATTCAGACCAAATGAAATTTTCTTAACACAACAACAAGATTTTGGGTTTTTATCTATGACCGAAATGGAAGATGATGATGATGAAGAGGAAGAAGAAGCTTTGATAATGAACGATACTTTTCTTGATGAAATAAAAACTATTGAAGGTGTAGATACAGTAAGAGGTGTTTTTGTAGTTATGAATTTACAAATTCAGGTAGAAAATTACACAAAAAAAATGGAAAATGCCATAATTAGTGGATGGGATGCTTACAGCGCAGATCCCATATTAGGAACTTTTGTTGCAGGGGATGAAACTTTAGAAGATGGTTGTGTATATATTTCTAAGCGTGTTTCTAGTTTTTACAATGAAGAACCTGAAGAATTGTTAAATAAAAATGTAACTTTATCCGCATTTTTGGGTTCTATGTACTCATTACAAACTAAAGGCACAGAGGATAAAGAATATACATATAACATTTGTGGAGTATTTGATATAGGAATGGATAGGAATGATTTAGTTTTAACTTCAAACGATGCTAAAGAATTGTTAGCTGATTTAGGAGGATTTGATTCTGGCGATGAATATACCCAAAATATAGGGTACAATCAAGTCTCAATTAATGCTACGGGTGAAGAAATGGTGCCTAAAATTAAAGAACAAATCGAAGATGAATATGGTATTTTAGCACTAACTTCCGATGATTTACTTTCCTTTCTTGGAGACATAACAAAAGCTCTAACCTTTGCTTTGCTTCTATTTGCTATAGTTTCTGCAATAGTTGCTTCAGTTGGAATTATAAATACTATGATTATGAGTATTTATGAACAAACTAGAGAGATAGGTATAATTAAAGCGATAGGAAGCTCAAACCTCCAAGTACTGGGAATTTTCTTAATCCAATCTGCCTTTATAGGATTTTTAGGAGGATTCTTAGGA
>CAZFDQ010000048.1:0-2362 GCA_964518205.1 uncultured Pseudomonadota bacterium
GAATACTCGTTAAGGTATTCTTCAATTTCATCAGGTTCTTTTGCATAAATATTTTCCATTAAAGCCCTGTCTAAGATATATTTCCCTGTTTTATCTATAAATTCTTGTGCAGTTTCAGTAATTTTTTTAAAGTTTTTAATACTTTGTCTAAATGAGCCAAATGAACTCTCGAATCTCTTTACCAATAAACGTCGCATAAAATCATACAAGTTACGTTGCTGAACCAACTGAAAGTTTTCTTTCTCCGTCAATTTCTCATTTTCTATCTTTTCTTTTTCTAACTCATATTCAAATGGGCGATAAATTGCCCCCTTAAACAACCCCCCATTCATTGGATCGCCAAAATAAATGCTAACGATTTTGTCATAGAATGCAGATTGTGCTTCAGTCAATTCAAAAAACCATTCTTTTGGATTACTAACTTTTGAGAGATTTTCTACTTCATTTTTATAATAAGGGTTGTTTTGTAGGTCTAGCCGATTGCGCCTTATTGTTACCGGTTCGATCACATCTCTTATTTGTTTTGATAAATATTTTGCTCTCTGTTTTACTTTATTAAGGTCAATATATTTTTCCTCAAAAAACCCTTCATAATACGCTTTAGCTTTTCTTCTTTTCGCTTCCTCTGCAGAATTCCAATATTTTTTTATATAACCAAGGCGGTCAAATATCCCTCTAAACGCTTGGAACTTTGCAACCAAATTATTTTCTAATGTAATAGAAGACTTCTTAGGTGTAATAAAAAGTTTTAGTAAAGAAAGAATATCTCCGGGCCTATTATTGAATGGTGTAGCCGTCAGCAATATTACAATTTTATTTCGACAAATGTTTTTAAGATACTCATAGTCTTTAGTGTCTTGGTTTCTAAAACGATGGGCTTCGTCGATAATAACAACTTCAATATCTTTGGTTTTTTGAACAAATTCCGCAACATTTTCTAAATCACCTAAAGAGCGCACTTCCCAATCATACAGTCCAAATTCTTCAGTATACTTTCTCCAACCAGAGTTTTTATTCCTATCGCCAATCAGCCCTGGTGGACAAATTACAACTCCTCGCTTTTTTAACTCTCTAGCTACTGCACACGCAATCACTGTTTTCCCTAAACCTACAACATCCGCAACTATCACGCCGTTATTCTGCTCTATGGTCGCAAGCGCTTGTCTAACAGCATCTAGTTGATAGCGATAAGGGGTGTACCCATTATCCTTGAATATTTTAATAAGGGATTCACCTATTTCTTTTTGCTCAAAAGAACCAAGATAAACCTGAAGTGTGCGCACAAATGCTTCAAATGGAGATATTTCTTTTACGAGAGTCTCGTTTTCAACAACTTCTAAAAGCCTTTTTTTTGTAACATCATTTTCTGTAATTTTAATTGCCTCTTCCCACCATGAATCAAAATATTTTTCGGCTTCCTCAAAACCATAATCGCTGATTTCGACGTTAAATTCTTCTTGAGTAGAAAGTCCGGAATTAGTTAGATTACTGCTTCCGGTTATAAATAGTTTTTTCCTCCCTATTTGACTTTCTTGGAGTTTAAAAATATATATTTTGGCATGGTTTGGGTTAAGTGTTTTTCTAATAACTAATTTATTATCACGTATTAGTGTAATAAAGTATTTAACCTGATTATAAAAATCTCTATTATCAAAGTTTTCTGTATTTAAAGATTTTTTAATTGAATCAAAAAATTTATAGCAACGCTCCTCATCGGAAAGGGTTTTGTCGGGGTCTCCAAATTCTACAAGACCGTGGTTTGTTTTATCCACATTAAGACCAACAAGAACGTTAAGTATTACGTTTGGGTTATTTTTTAGACCTTGGTATATTTCTCTAATGCCTGAAAAATAAAAGAAACCAACTAGAAATTTTAATTCTTCACTTGTCTTTATTAACCCAATTAGGCGCTTTTTAAGGCTCTCTGCGCCGCTATTTGTTATAAAATTACTCATGTATTTTTGACATCAAGGTTTATATTATGATCTAGAGATTTAGCTTTAATAACGGTTGTAAATAAAGCTGCTTTGCTTTTTTTAATTTTTCCGGTTAGGAAGGTGTCTTTAACTTCACTTAAGGCTTGGTATATTAAATTTTCTGGCATTAAATCTACAACTTTTCTAAAAAAACCCAAAGAATGGTCATCCTCTAGTTGTTCTGCTATATAAGCAGCAAGATATTCTTTTTCTTCAGATCTTTTTTTCTTCTTCTTATATGAAACAGCGTTATTAACGTTATTTATTCTATTAGTATTATTAACGTAAGTATCAATAGAGTCGCTATTTGAAACTTCTAGAGGTCCTGTATTGCCACTTCTAGAAGTCGCATTTTGCGACTTCAAAGGATTGTTATCCACAAGTTC
>CAZFDQ010000049.1:0-1787 GCA_964518205.1 uncultured Pseudomonadota bacterium
TCAAAAGAGAATACTATTGCTCTTCGATGCCCCAAACATATGGGGCTGCAAAGACTTTTGACCTATTTTGATGGGCTATTTTCAACAAGTGCTAACACAACAAATACACCTCCTCCAATACAGCCAGAAAACATTGATCCACAAATTTTAAAAAAGATTTCCTACCTAGTCATTGACAGCAAGAAAGATTTGAAGCAAACTTTGCCTTCTACAATTATTGATATATCTGACGACAAAGAGGTAAAAGTGATAAGAGAAGGTACATATTCAATAAAGGAGATAGAAGAGTATTATGGTTCTTAGTTTAAATGACAAAAAAATAATCCAAAGTGCTTGGCAAGAAATTTTAAGTGCTAAAAAAATAACACTTTTCGCTCACTATAGACCAGATGGTGACTGCATAAGTGCATGTGCCGCCCTTGAACATATTTTGCTAAATTTAGACAAACAAGTAGAATCTATATACCCAAACAAATCTGAATTTAAAATATCACGACACCCCCAAAATGTTTTAATCAACGAACACAAACAAACACCCGATCTTTTAATTGTTCTTGATACTGCAAATTATGAGCGCTTTTATTATCCAAAAGATTTTGAATCTATTCCAATAATCAATATAGATCATCATATAAGCAACGAAATAAAGGGTACTTATAACTTTATTGATACTAATACATCCAGCACGTGCGAAATATTGGCCGTCTTACTAAATTCATGGGATAAAAAACTTATTGATAAATATGCCGCAGAATGCTTATTATTTGGCATTTTAGCCGACAGCCAAGTATTTCACACCCAATCGGTATATCCGCAAACATTGCGTACAGCAGCTAATTTAGTAGAACTTGGCGCAAATTTATATGAACTTAAAAAAGAATTGATTACAGACAAAGACCCCAAAGTTATTGCTCTATGGGGACACGTAATGAGTAATATAAAAATTGTAAAAGAAAAAGCCGCCATTGCATGCATCTCACAAGAAGATCTTAAAAAATTTAATGTTGGTCTTCCTGCTCTTATAGGATTTAATAACTTCCTATCGCAAATTACAGGAATTGATATAACTTTATTGTTTTATGAAATGGGTAATGGAAAAACAAAGGTTTCCTTAAGATCAAAAGAAACAGATGTTAATAAACTTGCTGCAAAATTTGGCGGTGGTGGACACAAAAATGCCGCAGGAATTGTAAGTAGCTTGACAATAGAAAATTTGACTGAGCAAATTAAAAAAGAGCTATAAATTTACGATTTCTTTTATTAGCAACAAAATAAAATGTCATAAACAGTAAAACCAAAAACTTTTTCATAGCAACCCTCAAAAACTATACCTATATAAAATTTTATAAAAAAGCTATTTAAATAACAACAATTTCAATATTTTAAAATTATTGCTTTTAGTATTCAATCTTTGCCATACTATTTATTAGAAATGGAGGAATATATCTTTTTTTTGAAAAAAAGGGGGGGGGTGGACAAATGAAAAGTAAAGCATTTACAATCATTGAATTGATGATTGTTGTAGCAATTATTGCATTTCTTGCAACAATTTCTGTACCAAAATATTTCAACTATTATGCAAAAGCCAAACAATCTGAAGTAGTAGTAAATTTAGCATCTTTGCACACCGCTCAAACCGCTTATTGGGCAGAACATGGCGAATATACAACAGATATGCAAAAGCTTGGCTGGAAACCTAGCAACGGCCATTATTACACTTATGGATTTAATGTACCAAATGCACAAGAAGGTATTCACTATTTTGTTGGAAAATTGGGAGCCACAAA
>CAZFDQ010000050.1:0-10247 GCA_964518205.1 uncultured Pseudomonadota bacterium
CTCATGATTTTTATGACATTAATGGTTATGCAAAATTAAAAAATCTAATAAAAGATGTAGAAAAAAAATATAAATTATCTAATCGTTTATTTTATTTAGCAACATTACCCCAACACTTTAAAATCATTACAAAATATTTAGGGGAACAAAAAATTGTAGAAAAACATCAAGACAAAAAAGAATGCGAAGATTGCAAACATCCATGGTCACGTATTGTTTACGAAAAACCTTTTGGTCACAACTTAAAGTCGGCTAAAGAAATAAATAAATGTATTGCTAAACTATTCCACGAAAAACAAATTTACCAAATAGACCATTATTTAGGGAAAGAACTTGTTAGCAACATTGCTCTTGTTCGTTTTACCAACCGAATATTTGAACCCTTATGGAATAGCAAACACATAGATTCTGTACAAATAATTTTAAAAGAAACACTTGGGGTTGGTACTCGCGGAAAGTTTTACGATAAACACGGCGCCATCAAAGATGTGGTTCAAAACCACATGCTACAAATATTAGCTTTAGTTGCAATGGAAACGCCCACAAAACTGGAAGCAAAACCCATTCGCGATGCTAAAGCAAAAGTACTTAAAAAAGTAAAAGTTAAAAATACTATTTTAGGTCAATATCAAGGATACAAAAAAGCAGCTGATATTAATCCTAAATCTACTACAGAAACGTTTGCAACCCTAAAACTTTGTATAAATAATAAAAGATGGAAAGATGTTCCCTTTTATCTAAAAACAGGTAAATGCTTAGATAAAAGGGAAACAAGTATTCACATAAAATTTAAACCTGTTCAATGTCTTTTAAGTAAAAACTGCCCATCTGACACAAACTATCTCGTTATAAAAATCAAACCAAATGAAGGAATCATATTAGAGCTAAACGCCAAAACTCCTGGTAAAGCAAAAGAAATTACACCAGTAGAAATGGAATTTTGCCACAGTTGTCTTTTTGGTCCAAACACTCCAGCCGCATACGAAATTTTACTTGCAGACGTTATTAATGGAGACCAGTCTACCTTTGTACGCTCAGATGAAATTGAACAATCTTGGAAGATTATTGAACAAATTCCAATGGACAAATTGAAAGTTTATCCCTATAAACAAGGCAGTACCGGTCCAAAAGAAATTAAAAACCTTGATAAAAAACGCAAAATTAATTGGAGAGCTTAAACATGAAAGTTGGACTTGTTGGATTAGGCAAAATGGGTCAAGCAATTGCGTATCGATTATTATTAGATAAACATGAAGTTGTTAGTTTTGATCCATATGCAAAAAAATCTGGAATTACAAAAAACATTATAGACAAAAATCTAGAACAAAACTCGCCCATTAAATTCGATTTTGCAAATTCACTAAAAGAACTTGCAAAACAAGTTAATATAATCTGGCTTATGGTTCCGGCAGGAGAAACTGTTGATAAAGTTATTCAAGAACTTGAGCCACACTTGCAACAAAATACAATTGTTATTGATGGCGGAAATAGTAATTTTAAAAATTCAATCCGTAGACATTACGAATTAATTAAAAAAGATATTGAATATCTTGACTGTGGAACTTCTGGTGGTGTGCACGGAAAAGAAATTGGTTTTTGTTTAATGATTGGCGGAAGCAAAGATGCTTATAAAAAAGTTGAACCAATATTTAAATCTATTGCAACTCCATACGGATATGAATATATAGGACCAACAGGAGCAGGCCATTATGTAAAAATGATTCATAATGGAATTGAATATTCAATTTTACAATCTTACGCAGAAGGCTTTCATCTTTTGCATGAAAATGATAAATACAAAAATTTAGATCTAGAAAAAATATCTGGTGTTTGGATGCACGGCTCTGTTATCCGTTCTTTTATTTTAGATTTGGCGCATACTGTTTTTAAACAAGATCAAAAACTAGAAAATATTTCGGGATCTATTGGCGAAAACCAAACAGGTCGCTGGACAATCGAACAAGCAAAAGAACAAAATATAGAAATGAGCTTATTGCAAAAATCATTGGATGTAAGAAAATGGTCGCGTGAAACTGGTGGAAATTATGCAACAAAAGTTGTTGCTATGCTTAGAAATCAATTTGGAGGACATGAATTTTTGAAGAAATAACATTCGTATGGTTCGCAATAATATATAAGATGACTCACCAGTCATCATCCTGAACTTGTTTCAGGATGACGACTGGTGAGTCATGATCCCTATAAAAATACCATGCCCAAAAAACATAATTTGGATCTTTAGAATAAAAAGGTAAAAAATGAAAATAATAGATATAAGTTGGCCAATTTCACAAGATTCAACAGAATATAAAGATAAAAACACAATCAAATTCAATCATCTAAAACAATTTGAAAATGATAGCGTTCGCGATTCTGTCATTAAATTAAATGTACATGCTGGAACACACATAGATGCTCCCGCACATTTTATAAAGAACGGTAAGACAATCGATAAAGTTGATTTAAACAAAGTTTGCGGTAGTTGCCAAGTTTTAGATTTAACTGATGTTGAAGAAAAAATTACTCAAAAAGATTTAAAAAAATTTAACATTAAACCAAATGAAATAATTTTACTTAAAACCAAAAATAGCAACCTTGCAGAAACTGGATTGTTTTACCCCGACTTTGTTTATCTAGAAAAAACTGGAGCCGGATACCTAGCAGACAAAAAAGTTAAAGCCGTAGGCATAGACTACTTAGGAATAGAAAAAAATCAACCAAATCATGAAACACATAAAATTTTAATGAAACAAGATATTCCAATAATCGAAGGTTTACGGTTAAAAAATATCCAAGCAAAAAATTATTTTTTTTATTGCTTGCCACTGTTATTAAAAAATTTAGAAGCGGCACCTGCACGCGCTATTTTGTTGAATACTTAAAAATATCAGAATTCTTTTTACGATCTAAAACAATTGTAACAGGACCATCGTTGACTAAACTCACCTGCATATATGCACCAAACTCACCATCTTTAACTTTAGAATGCTGCTGTTTTAGTTTATTTAAAAAATTACTATAAAAAACTTTTGCCTCCTTAGGTGACATAGCTTTATCAAAAGAGGGTCGATTTCCTTTCTTGCAAGAAGCATATAAAGTAAATTGCGAAACACATAAAATTTCAAGGCTCAGATCTTTTACAGATTTTTCGCAAAACTTATTATCAAAATCAAAAAGTCTCAGATTTAAAAGTTTTTTGATTATAAAATCAATATCATCTTGTGTATCTTCTTTGTGTATACCAACAAGAACCAGTAAACCCTTGTTTATTTTTGACACAACTCTTTCAGGAACTTCATCCCAATCACTGACGCCACTTATAACACTTACAGATGCTGAATTTACTCTTTGTATGACTAACTTCATATTTTTGACAATGCTAACTTAGAATATTCTAGTTGCTGCTCAACAATTCCAGATGGCCAACCCGCTTGAATATCTATAATGTTATTTTCTTCATCAAAAACCGGAGTTAAATTTGGATAAATTGATGCTGTAACTTTTACATCACCAGAAACAGCCTTTAAATTATCCTTTGCTATTTTTATATATTCTTGTTTTTTAATTTTTTTACCATAAGTATCAATTAATTTTTTAGCCGCTAAACCATCTCCTGTAGATTTAATTGTTTGTACTAAAATCATCAAATCCTTTACTGCATTTTTTGCTTTTTGCATATCCATAACTTTGCAACCTAAAACAGTATATTTTTCACCATCAATAATTTTTTCTTCTTCAATAATTTCAATACCTCGATTATCAGCAAGGTAATTTAAAATTGTTAAGTTTGCACGGGCATGATCCCCTGAAATTTCTGTTGCATTTTCATCTTGTGTCAAAAGACGTCTAAAACCATCATTTGCTATATCCCACAATAACCATTCAATCATTTTTTCTTTTCCAAGTTTTTCGGTCCAATCAACCAAAAAACCTGCATTATTAATATCATCAAGATGATGCGAAGAAATATACATAGCAACAATTTCTGCACGAAGTTCTTCGATTGTTGAATCATATCCCGCCAAAAACTCTCTTAAATTTTTAGCTGTAACCTTTATAATATCCCCCACATTATAAGTTTTTCCACCAATATTAAGTTTGTCATCTTCAACAAAAGTGTGCTCGGCCAACTGGCCACTTCCATGCCCAATTGTTTCATGCAAGATAACATGCAAAGTCCACAAATCCCGTTTCAGCTTTAAATCAGGGTCATTTTTTTGCAACCAACCAGCCTGATCCGATAAATAAAATAATTTTATATTAAGCTGAGGGTTTACCAATTCAGCAATACTTTTTTCAGGTTGATAAATAATTTGCTTTGAACCATATTTAGAACGAATATCTTCATAGTTTGGCAAACAATATGCCGCCGTAATATTCATTGGTCCAAGATCACCGGCTCCAAAAATTTTTGTATTTATAGAGGCATTTGGAATAGACCTATTTGCTGCAGTTAAATTTTCACGCTTGAATTCCTGAGGAATTGGCAACCCATCTTCAAGTTCAGGAAGAATAGAATTGATTTTTGTAATATTAACACTTTTTATTGTTGCCTCAGCTTCAAACATTCCACGGGTAGCTTTAGGATCTTTATACTGTTCTATAAAACCAAAATTAAAATCTATTTTACTATTACTTTTCAACCACTCAATAGAAAACTTTCTAAATAGCTCTTCGTCTCCAGTTTGTAAATAAGCAATTAAATACTCAAGACTTTTTACTAAATCCCCATCAAAACTTTCTGGATATTTTTTTGCATGTTTATGCGCTTTTTCAATCCAATAACAAGCTATTTCTAGCTCTTTTGAAAATTTACCGCCAACTTTATATTGTAATGATTTTGGTTGTCGTTTTTGATCTTCTTGATCAATATAAAAATATCGATTTAAGCTTTCTCGTTCTTCAAGTGATAGTTCTGAATAATCACTATCTAAAAAATCCGGTGAATAAATATTTATAGCACTTGCTTCAATATTATCTGGAATAGTAAGTGTTGGCTCAACATCATCATTAAAAATAAATGGTGCCATTTTTTTAACTTCATTACGCAAACTAACGTGCCCCATCAATCTCAAAACTTCAATTAGATTTTCTTCGGTAAAATATTTAAGGCCTAATATTGTAGGTGTTCTTTTTTCGTTAAAATGTTCTTTTGAAAAATAAGGACCATGATTAGTCCACAAATAAACCAAATAAGTTTCAACATCTTGTAAAAAACCATCTATATTTAATGTTGGAGTATTAGACCTTACAACAGATCTTAAAATATCTTTTCTTTTTAAGATATTCTCAAGCATTTCGATAATTGCAATGCTATACCTATGACATTGATCTGACAGTATTCTATTTCCTGGCAAAGATGCACGCAACAAGTAATAAGAAAAAATACGTTCTTCTGGTTTTAACTCGTTATATAAAGCAACAATGGCATCATCATATTTAACCGCTATTTCGTTGTAATATTTAATCTTTCCTGGTGCAGATTCTAATTTTTTCAATCCAACCCCTTCACTATTTAAAGCTAACCTTCGCCACTTCCCAAATCGGCCAACCGCACCACACCCAAAACAACTAAAAATAATAAAAATTCCTAAAGAAAACCTTATAACATTAATACCCTTTTTTGCATTCACAACCTCTCCTTTAAGGGAAGACTATCACTTATTTTTTTTGTTGTTCCAACCTGTTCATATATACCTCAAGATATTCAAGTCTTCTTAATTGAGATTCAAGACCAAAATTATATCTAGAATAACTTACTCTTAAATTTTTGCTTACACTTTTTACAAACTTTTTAAGTTCTCTTATTTTTGCACTCAAAAACTTTTCTGCATCATCAAAATCAGTCTTTAAGACCTTAACTGTTTTTGGTGGCTCAGGAGCAAGCAATGACGCACAAAACGATAATTCCTTTTCTGTTTCTGCTATCATATCATCCAACAAATTCTCGTACTGCTTAAAACCATCTTGTGTTTTTTTCTGCTCCGTTGTATCTATTTTTAATTTACCTGTTTTAGACAGATCTTCTATTTTCTTGTTCAACTGATGTTGCTGTTCTAAAAAAGTTTTTTTCTTTTCTACAACCTCTTCTCTCAACTTTAATAACTCTTTGGCTACCCATTCCACATCACCCTTAACCTTAGGCAATGCACTTTCAACAGAAATATTTTTTGTATATTTTTCTATAAACTCTTTTAATGATGCTTCATTTTTTTTCTTTAATTCTTCTTCGCTTAAATTAGATTGTTCTGTTTTTTGAGCATTTTTATTTTTGTTATCTTTATTTTGCATCAACAATTCCTCTTTAAATTATTGCAAACTAAACTAGATTATGTATTTTAACTCTTAAACAAAAAACATCAAAATCAAATTTTGAAATTTTTTTATATTGACTTTATCAAAATCCATGCCCTAACCTCCTCAAATTTATTATTAGACATCTAAAATAATATTAAAATTACAAAAAATGTCACTCTAATAGACATTTCCACAAAATTGCCTAATCACAATTACAATATTCAATTTTACTTCAAATAGCAATGATCAATTTTAAACCTTTTTAAACAAAACCACATTCAAAAGGGGATCTTTTAGAATTTTATAAAAGTTACTAACAAAATTGTTAGTAACTCACCCAAAATCTGCTGTAAAAATTGTTCCACTGATGGCTGCAATAAAATGTCTTATTTTTAAACACAAAAAAAGTAGCGCTTCTAATCGAACGATTAAAGGCATTAACATAACATCATTAAGTGCGACATACTTTATTTTAAAAAATTCCATACCCCTTACACAAGAAAAATAAAATATATATAATAAAATCCAAAAACTGTGTTTTATTTTTCACTTGCTGGAGTTACTATGTTACCCAAAAAATATCCCGTTAGCAGCCACACAGATCACATTGGTCCCGGTTCTACTTTTGTGGCTATCAAGGGCTTTAAAAAAGATGGTACAAAATATATAAAAAAAGCAATAAAACTGGGTGCAACTAAAATCATATTAGATGAAAACATATCTCAATCATTCACACCAATAAAACCAAAAACTATCTCAAAAAAATTCAACAAACAGCTATTAAATCAAAAAAATGTTGAATATGTTTTTGTCAAAAATCCCCGGAAAACACTCGCACAAATCGCAAGCGCTACTTTAAATAACCCAGCTTCAAAATTAAAAATAATTGGTGTTACAGGAACAAAAGGCAAAACAACCACAACTTATCTTATTGAATACGTTTTACAATCTCTAGGCAAAAAAACCGCGCTTCTTGGTACTATAAAAAATAAAATTTTAAACCAAGAAATTACAGCAAGTCGCACAACCCCTGAAAGCGATTTCTTGCACGTGTTTTTTGATAAATGTGTTAAGCAAGGGGTTGAGTATGTTGTTATGGAAATTTCTTCACACGCGCTAAGTTTGCACCGCGTATACGGCATAGAATTTGAAGTAGTTGGCTTTACAAACCTCGCGCCAGAACATCTCGACTTTTATGAAAACATACAAAACTATTTTGATGCAAAGTTTCAAATATTTAATCAAATAAAAAAAAATGGATCCGCTGTAATTAACTCAGACAATGAATGGGGCAAAAAATCCTTCGACAAGCTTCAATCTTCGTTAAAACTACGACAGACAGAAAAAGCGAATGCCAACCTAAAACTAATAAAACTACAAAAAAATAATTTTGTAGATATAAAATGCCCTTTAATGTTTGGCGAGTTTAATGATTACAATATCAATATGGCATTTTTAATTTGCAAGCAACTCAAAAACCCTGAAACCAAGATAATTGACGCTATAAAAAAATTTAAAGGAGTACCCGGCAGATTACAAATGCACATATTAAAAAACAGAGCCAAGGCTTTTGTAGATTACGCTCATAACCCATCTTCTATGGAAGCAGTTTTAAAAGCCCTTCGCCCACATACAAAAGATTTGATTGTCGTTTTTGGTTGTGGTGGAAATAGAGACAAAACCAAGCGCCCTATTATGGGTAAAATTGCAACACAATATGCAGATAAAATCATTATTACAGATGATAATCCACGATTTGAAGAACCAAAAAACATCTTACAAAAAATATTAACAGGCATAGATAAACAAAACTTAAACAAAACAATTTGTGAACTAGATAGAAAAAAAGCAATCAAAATAGCAACTCAAATTTGCAATAAAAATTCTATTATCGCAATTCTAGGCAAAGGACATGAAACATATCACGAAGTTAAAGGTAAAAAAACTTATTTAGATGATTTTAAAGAAATTTGCAATTATTAAACTATCTAACTAACCTTGAATTCATTAAATTTTATAATCTCCCACCCTTTCTTATTTGCATGAAATTCAAGTTTTTTTGTTGGATTAACAATTACAGGTCTTCCAACAACCTCAAGTAATGGAATATCATTGTGGCTGTTTGCATAAAAAACTACTTCTCTTAAAGAACCTCCTAATTTATTTTCAATAAGATCTTTCACCATTTTCAACTTACACTCACCGCTACAAGGATCACCAATAAGTCTTCCAGTTACAACATCATCTTTAAATTCCATTTCAGAAACGCATAAATAATCAAAAGTATATTTTTTTAAAAGATCAGCATAAAATTCTTTTGTGCAAGCTTCAGCCAAAATTAGCTTCATATTTTTATTTTTGCAATCCATATAAATATCATGCATCGCTCTATAAATATAATTTTTGCAATGTTCTTCCCACAAAGCATTACAATCGGCTTCAACTTCACTTCTTTTCATCCCTTTACAGGCAGATAAAAAATCTTCAAATGCACTTTTAACATCAAAACTACCAAATAAATAAGCTGTTCCATGTTTTAGCAATTTAAGATAAAAAGAAAACGATGGTTTCTTCTTTTTGTTATAAGCATGCATCAAATCATAAATACTTTTTTCCCAGAAAGAATTGCATATGTCAAAAACTGCATACTTATGCTCGGTTGTTTTTTTGCACAAATTTGTCGTACAAGTTGCAACCACCTCTGGAGACATAGGATTTTTAATCTTTTTACTTTTTGATTCTGTCAAAAGACTCGCACAAGACAAAATAATTACAACAATGGAAATAGTGACATATGTATTTGGTTTAAGCATAAACAATCGTTCCTGTTACTTTAACAATGCTTCTCTGAAAAAATCTAGCTCATCTAAAACTTTTCCTGCTCCAGCCACAACGCACAACAAAGCATTATCTGCAACATTTACAGGCAACCCCGTTTCTTTAGAAATTAAAACATCAAGATTTTTCAGCAACGCACCCCCACCAGCCATCATTATTCCTCTATCTACCAAGTCAGAAGAAAGCTCAGGAGGTGCATTTTCTAAAGCAGAATGAACAGCTTCAATAATTATTGAAATAGGCTCAGTTAAAGATTCAAAAACCTCTGCATCACTTAAAGTTATTGTTTTAGGAACACCTGTTACTAAATCACGACCTTTAACTTCTTCTTTTAAAGATTCATCCCCCAACATTGCTGTACCAATTTTTATCTTAATCTCTTCTGCTGATTTTTCACCTATAAGTAAATTATACTTGCGTTTAACATATTGCACAATTGCTCGATCCATTTCATCGCCACCAACACGAACCGATTTACAATAAACAACATCTTTAAGCGATATAATTGCAACCTCTGTTGTTCCACCACCAATATCAACAATCATGTTTCCAGTAGGTTCTTCTACCGGCAAACCAGCTCCAATAGCTGCAGCCATTGGTTCCATAATTGTATAAATCTCTCTTGCCCCTGCTTGTTTCGCAGAATCTTCTACCGCACGCTTTTCAACCTGAGTAATCCCAGATGGAACACCAATAATCATGCGAGGACGCACAAGAGTTTTTCTATCATTATGTACTTCTCTAATAAAATAGCGCAACATACTCTCAGTTAATTCAAAGTTAGCAATAACACCATCACGCATAGGCCGACAAGCAACAATACTTTCTGGAGTTTTTCCAAGCATTTTTTTTGCTTTATCTCCAGCAGCCAAAACCTCATTCGTTGAATTTTTTACAGCTACTACAGATGGTTGGTCTAAAACAACCCCCTGATTTTTAACATAAACAACAGTATTTGCCGTACCAAGGTCTATCGCCAAATCATTAGAAAAAAAACTGAATAATTTTGTTGCAGGCCAAAACTTCATTGGTTTCCCTTTTAGGAATTTAAACTAAAAATGTAATTCAACACCTAAAGTCAGCTGGTGTGTTTTACAAACAGCCTTGCCACT
>CAZFDQ010000051.1:0-4053 GCA_964518205.1 uncultured Pseudomonadota bacterium
TTTGTTTGTGCTAATACGTTTTCTTTATATTTATTATAGTTTACAAGAGCTGTAGCTGTAGTGATTCCCTTAAAAATAAGGTTTGAGGTTGGAATTCCAACAATAATCATTCCACCCGGAGCATTTTGAAAATTGACGTATGTAAAATCTAACAAGTTTGTTTTTATGTCTACACCCAGACCGAATTCTATTTCTTTGTTTGTTTCGTAGAAATTGAATTCTGTATTGGTAAAAAAAATCAAATCATATTTATATTCAAGCTCAAACTTTGTTCCCCAGGATTTTATATTTGCTTGATATTTTCTTTTTTTGAGATTTCCTTTGTCGTCTTTGTATTTTACTTCGAATTCTGGTTTTTGGTTGTTATAGACAAATGCAAAGTTAAAGTCGGAAGCTATTGCAACTCCTGTTACCTTGTATTTGTTTAATTTGTTTTTAAGTTTGTTTTTTGTGTCTACTAAACTTTCGTTATTTGTTTTTTCTTTATCAGTGTTTGGTGCTGTTTCAATTGGTTTTGTTGCTGCATCAAGAATTGTAGAAACTTCTTGTTGTGTAAAAACATTATTTTTTGGGTTTTCTTGTTTTGCAACCACTTCAGGATCTGATTTTTTATGTCCCCTAGTTTCTTCTATTTCTATGTCTATAAGTTCATCAGAAGCGTAAATGTTGTTAGCAAGAACCGACAAGCAAATAAGTGAGCATGCAAGAAATTTAGTTTTCATAATTTTCCTTTCTTTTATTGCACGTTTTTATGATAATCTTTAACAGAGAGAATTAATTTATTTAAATTGCAGTTAAAGTCAAGTGTTTTTAGTTTAAAAAACAGGCAAAAGTGATTAAAGAAAAATTACAAGAAATAAGAAGAAAAAAAGCCGCTCAGATTTTGTGTTGCTTTTTTTTGTTTATTTTTGGTTTAATTTTGCGCCTTGCATATTTACAGATAGATCAAAATAATGAGTTTTCTAGTCTTGGACAAAAAAATTTTTTAAGAACAGAAACTCTTAGCCCTGCGCGGGGAAACCTTTGTGATTGTAATGGTGCTTTATTGGCGGCTAACAGGCCCGTTTTTGATTTGTATTGGGAGGGCAGTGGGAAAAGAAGTTTTTCGTCTAAACAACAAGATATTTTAGAAAAATTAGGAGGTATTTTAGATTTAAGCTTTATGCAAAATTCAAAATTTAATTCGATTAAATTTGCAGAAAAGTATTCAAAAAGAATTTTACTAAAGTCAGATCTTAGCTTTGAACAACTTTGTTGTATTTGTGAGCAGTGTGCCGATTCTTCAAATCTTGTTATTACAAACAGGTTTAAAAGAATTTACCCGAATCATAATTTAGCATCACACATTTTGGGATATTTAAGTAGAAGAGAAGAAGAATATACAACAATTGGTATTTGTGGTGTTGAAAAGATATTTCAAGAACAGTTAAAAGGGGAAACGGGTTATGTTTTAAATGTTATTAACTCTAGAGGGCGAAAGCTTGCAAAAAAAGAGCAAAAAGATGCACAGGCTGGCAGTGACATAAAATTAACTTTAGATTGGCGACTGCAAAATATTGCAGAAAGCTTGTTTGAGCCAGATGCTGCAGGGGCTTTTATTTTAATGGATCCAGAAGATGGTGCTATTCGTACTATGATTTCTTTTCCAAATTTTGATCCCAATATATTTTTAGAGCCAATATCTCAAGATGTTTGGGATAGTATGCTTTCTTACAATAATCCTCTTTTAAACAGAGTAACAAGAGCTATATATCCGCCAGCTTCTATTTTTAAATTGGTAACATTTGCAGCAGGACTAGAAGAGAATATTATAAAGCCAAATTCAGAATTTACATGCAGGGGTTTTACAAAATTTGGAGGAAGAAAATATCATTGTATCAGGCGATGGGGGCATGATAATATAGATAGTAAAACAGCTCTTGCACATTCTTGTAATATTCCTTGTTATGAAATTGCATTAAAGATTAAAATAAATCAGCTTGCTGATTATGCATACAGATTTGGTTTGGGCAGAAACACAGGGTTTTTATTACCTGAAAGATCAGGCCTTGTTCCAACTTATGAATGGAAAGTTGCCCATAAAGGTGAACCATGGTGGCCGGGAGAAACTCTTTCTGCATCAATTGGGCAAAGTTATCATCTAGTTACTCCTTTACAGATGGCTCGCATGATTTGTGGAATTTGTACAGGCTTTTTGGTTAGACCAAGGATTTTGGATGAAGAAGAGGTTGATAAAGAAGAGTTAGAAATATCAACAAATACTTTAGATTTTTTAAGAGATGCTATGCGAGAAGTGGTAAAACAGGGTTCTGCAAAAATCTTGAATAAAATAAAAGATTTTATTGTTTATGCAAAAACGGGGACAGCTCAAACAAGTAGTCTTGGTACGCAACGATTATTTAAAAGTCAGCTTGAACATGCTTGGTTAGCGTCTTATTTTCAATATAAAGACGAACGACCATTAGTTTTGATAGTTTTAGTTGAAAATGTTGGATCTTCAGCTCCAGCAAGAAAAATTGCTGCAAACTTTTTAAAAGAGTATAAAAAATTGAAAGAGAAGGAAAAACTATGAGTAATGAAAAACTAGAACAATCAACAAAATTTTCTGGAAATATATTATTATTTTATGCCTTTGATATTGGTGATGACATTGATTTAGAAAAAATAAAAGATAAAAAGTTGCTTGAAATCAAAGATGTTCCTATATCGCCATATTTTAAAGATTATCATAAACCTCTGTTATTTTCATTTAAAGAGACAGAAACAAGTTTTAATGGTGCGAGTTGCATTACAAGTAAAATACATCATTTTGGGGTTTTATCATTTTGTTATAAAGTGCCATATAAAGCATCTTTTGAAGAATTAAAACATAAAGTGATTGATATAAAAAATGATTTTGATGTAAAAAGTAAAGCTGATGCGCAAAATGTATATAAAACTATTTTGCCGACAATAAAAAAGCCTATTTTTTATAATCTTGATAATTTTTATTTTTCAGTTCAAATTGATCCTTTAAAAGAGTTGGCAACACCTGAAGAGTTTAAAAAATTTTATGGTAGTAGAATTGCATCCTTACTACGGCTTGAAACCCTTATGTTGTCTGAATATCAAAAAGAAGAAATTTTACGAACTACAACCGGTTATTCTGGCGAAGATTTATTAATTATAGATAGCGAAGCTTCTTTTATTTATGATGATGAATATTTTGAATCTTTAGAATTTTTTGAGTTTGCTAATATTCAACAGCTTGAGTTGCAATACTTTGATCGCATTTTAGATCAAAGGCTAAATGTTTTTTATGCACAACAATCATATAAAGTTCCATGGAAAGCGTATATCCCTTTGTTGGGCGAACGGTTAAATTTACCTATTTCTCAGATGGCTAATTTGCGCGTTGATATTTCTGTTATTACCGAGAGATTAGAAAATAGTATTAAAATGTCTGGTGATGCTTATTTTATAAAACTTTATGCAATGATAACACAACAACTAGCCTTGCGTGATTGGCGAGATTCTATTAATAGAAAACTAAATATTGTTGGAGATTTATATCGTGTTTATCAAGGTCGTTTGGATATTATTCATGATGGAATTTTAACCCTGGTTATTATTATTTTAATTGCGGTTGAAGCCGTGATTGCTTTTTGGCACTAAATAAATTCTTATTCCAGCATGTGTTTGAGTAAAACAAGTATCATTAGTTGGAAATATAAATAAATTGGCATGGAGACTAAATAAAACAGTTGTCTTAGAGAATTTAGTGCTGCGTTTGAATAATTAAATGCGCCTAACAGGAATCGAACCTGTGACCTCAAGATTAGGAATCTTGCGCTCTATCCTACTGAGCTATAGGCGCGTTAATAAGTTGGTTCTTTTCGATAAAAAAAAACCTTCTAAAAGCGAATATGTCGTACTTCAGGGTGAATCGTAATAATTCAAAGATTATTCATAATAAAAATAATTTAGCGTATATTGTTTTTTAGCCTGCATAAGCAGGTGATATTAGGTAGCCCACTGCGTAAGTGGTGCGCCTGGCAGGACTCGAACCTGCAA
>CAZFDQ010000052.1:0-2777 GCA_964518205.1 uncultured Pseudomonadota bacterium
TCTTCTTGATATATTTTTAGTTGCATATTTTTATTCCTTTATTTATAAATTCTTCGGTAAACTTTCAAGATCGCTTCGGGAATTGGCGATAATTTTACCTTTTGTTTTATATCTTCAAACTCATCTTCAAATGAATCATCACCGAGAGAGAAAATATAAACGCTGATTCTACCTTTTATATCTTTAATCGCTTTTTTGAAATCTTCAATCGCTAATTGATCAAAAATTATTCCGGCATAATGGTCGTGATTTTTAAAAATTTTAAAATCTCCATTATTCAATACCAATTCAAATGTACCTTCTTTGACACAGAGCATTTCTACGGCTTCTTTTGTTAGTTTAATTTTATTTCTGTCAGTAGATTCTTTATAATCAACAAAATTTGTTTTGAAGTATTTTAAATTTCCACCAAGCCCAACTACTTTTTCGCCGTTGCCATTTTTTAAGTAACCCTTAATAACTTTTTGGATACGAGGATATGTAACTTCTTCGCAAATTTTGTTTTCATTATTGGTACATAAAATAAATTTTCTGTTGCCGTCATCTAATTGATTTAATTCTAAAATAGCGTGACCCGTTGTTCCTGAACCAGCCATAAAGTCTAAAACAGTAGCGTTTTTGTTACCACCAATAATTCCTAAATATTTAATTAGTTGTAGTGGTTTTGGATTGTCAAAATTTATATTCGATAAAACCTTTTTATAATCTTCTTTAGCCCTTTGTGTATTCCCGACTTCATCTGCCATTAATAGTGTATTAGGTATTAGCCCTTGTTGTACCTCCGACAAAAATTTCTTTAGTCTCGGGACATTTTTCCCTTTTTCTCCGAACCAAATGCGATTATCATGATAAAGTTCCAATAATTTATCTTTTCTGAATTTTGGGTATGTTCCTCTAGGTGGTTTCCACTTGTTCTTATTGGGAAAGGTTATTTCATAAACATTAGCTTCAGTCCCACTTTTTGCTTGCAAAGTAACGGAAGTCCATGGACCTCTCGGGTCATTGTCTGGGTTTTTATAAGAGTTATTTAATTCTTCTGTCCGAGGTAATAGATTTATTTTCCCTTTATTTGAGTCTTTGAGATAACATAAAATATATTCATGATTTGTTGAAACAAATTTTGCATCATTTTGTCGTCCGGTTTTTTTATTCCAAATGAATTGTGCCACAAAATTAGCTTCTCCGAATAGTCCATAATTTTTATCATCCATCAACACTTTTAACTGGGCTACTTCATTATCATCAATTGAAATAAAAATTATTCCTGTGTCTTTTAATAAACTCCTCGCCAGCTTCAATCTTTTCCCCATAAAAGATAACCATTTTGAATGACGATAACCATCTTCCTTATCAATATAGTGATCATTGTAGATAAAATCCTTGTTCCCGGTGTTATACGGCGGATCAATATAAATTACATCAATTTTCCCTTTGTGCGTATAATTCAAAACCGAAAGAGCGTGAAAGTTATCGCCTTCAATAAGTAAGTTTATTGGCTTATTTTTGTCTGTGATTATTTCTTTATTTTTGACTTCTTTCAAAACCGGCAGTTTTTCTTTGCACATTTCAACAACATCTTCCGGCTTTTCTTCCCAGACTAAACCGTATTTCTTCTTTTTCTTTAATTCCTTTTTCAGCCGTTCAATTTCGGCAAGGAGTTTTTCTTGTGTTTGATTATTTTCCATAGTATTTTTATATCAATTTCTTTTCTTTAAAACTGAATGAATTTAAATTTGAAATAATAACATGATCAACGACTTCAATTCCTAGTATCTTACCGGCTTCCACCATTCTTTTGGTTAAATCTAAATCATCTTCTGATGGCTCTGAATCCCCGGATGGGTGGTTGTGGGCTAAAATAATTTGAGCGGCAAAAATTCGTGCCGCCGGTTCAAACACTTCGCGCGGATGCACCAAGCTTGCATTTAGCGTACCGACAGAAATAGTCTCTTTATTTAATAGCTCGTTGCGTGAATTCAAGTATAAAACAACAAAATTTTCTTTTTTATGCTCACGCAAAAAGGAAATTTGAGCAATTATGTCTTTTGTGGTCTGAACTATTGGCAGAGTGCTTGAAGAATCAGCCTCTAAAACTCTACCAGCGAATTCAAAAGCAGCTAAAATTTGAGTAGCTTTGGCTGGTCCAATACCATTTATTTTTTTAAATTGATCAAAATTTAATCCCATCAACTTTTTCTTGGGATAATTTGAAAGAATATCTTGGGCAACCTCAAGAACATTTTTGCCTTTTGTGCCAGTGCCTAAAAGAATAGCCAAAAGTTCATAATCTTTTAGAAATTGTGCCCCGGACTTAATCAATTTTTCCCGTGGCCTATCAACTTTTGGAATGTCTTTAATCTTTGGCATAATTATATTTAATTAAGATCCGGCAAGTCTC
The DNA here is from genome assembly GCA_964518205.1 of uncultured Pseudomonadota bacterium. GTDB lineage: Bacteria > Babelota > Babeliae > Babelales > UASB340 > CAZFDQ01. The sequence goes on from CAZFDQ010000052.1 coordinate 2,399, forward strand.
TTAATCGTTTGCCTTTATATTGCCAATAAGCGGCTCCTTGGTATGCACCGCTGGGATTTAATTCTCCTTTTTGCTCATATATCTTGTATGTTAATGGAGAAAGTTTCCAAGTTTGTTCGCCATATTCTACTTCGCGCTCGCCAACCACTTTCGCCGTGATTTCTTTGTCAGCTATAAAAACAATTTCTTCTCCGTCCTTGATCCCCTTTTTATAAAAATTAAACCTTGCTCCTTGCTCTCTAGCTTTTGAAACTTCGTCAAATTCTTTTTCTTTGTTTACATCTCTGGGATAAATCACTTTACCATCGAATGATAATAAAAGTTGTCGCACTAAATCATAATCAAGGGCAAATAACTCACTGTCCCCAACACGATGTTT
>CAZFDQ010000053.1:0-2479 GCA_964518205.1 uncultured Pseudomonadota bacterium
GTTTTAGTTCGAGTAAAAGCGAGTGCTATTTGTGGGAGTGAGATGGAGACATATATACCACCTGAAGGTTTAAGTTGGTTTGGTAATCCCGGACATGAAGTTATGGGTGTGATTGAGAATCCAAATGGTTCAAAACGTTTTAAAAAAGGTGATAGGGTCGGACTTGGTACTCCTCAGGGTTGTGGTGAGTGTTATTGGTGCCGGCAGTCAAAGCCAATTTTTTGTAAAAAAGCTTATGTTCCAATGAATGGACATAGTGAATTCATTGTAGGTAAAGAAATATGGATGCAATCAGTCCCTGATGACATTGAAGATACCGTAGCCGTACTTGTGGCAGCAGATGGTTTAGGGGTTCCATATGGATCAACAATGCGAGCGGGGGTAAAGGCTGGAGATAAGACCTGCATATTTGGAACTGGTCCTGTTGGACAAAGTATGACTTTAATACAATCATTTTTGGGAGCAAGGGTTATTGCTATTGATGTTAATCCAAAGGCATTGGAATTTGCCACTGCTATGGGTGCTTGGAAGACAATTAATCCAAATGAGAGTGATGATATTCGGTCTGAAATATTGGAATTAACCGATGGTTTGGGGCCGAATGTTTCATTTGATGCTTGTGGAAATCAGGAGATGTTCAATATTGCATTAGATACAACAATACCAGATGGGACAGTTATGACTGTTGGTCATGGAAATCATGGTATTGATTCTGTAAGAGAAAGATTAAGCTTTCATGTCGATCATGAAAAAAGCGAATTCTGGGGAAGAAACCTGAGAGTCATGGGTAACTGGGGAACCTATTTTAGTGATTTTACAGACCAAATAAATATGATAAGAAATGGCCTTCAAGTGAGACGAATGATTGCGTCAACCTATCCTTTTGAAAAAGCTGCTGAAGCGTATGAAAATTATTTTACAAAGGGCATAAGAGGAAAAACAATTTTGATTCACTAATAATTGGAATTACAAAAATGTTAGTTGAAAATAAATAGCAATACGATATTCTTTGATGAATGGGAATTGTTTTATATCGCTAAATAGGTGGGAGAAAAATGTTAATTGAGATGAAACTATAATTTTGAAAGGTTTAAGGAGGAAAAGTGATGGCAAAAAATGCTTTTAATTATATGCCCATGGGAGAACAGGGATTACGGGATATCTACAAATGGATAGATAATTTTGTGTCTGAAAATAGCAATATTGCCGAAAAAATAATTCTCGGTAAATCAGAAGATGAAAAGTGGGATGTACCTGCGATTATTGTTACAAACAAGGCTGTTCCCCAGAAACAGAAACAAATAGCAATTGTCACATTAGCTAGGCATGGGCAAGAAAAAGGGACAAGAGTTGTTGGCCCTGAAATATTGGATTATTTAGCAAGCTCTGATGCAGAAGCGATTAGAGAAAAACAAACGGTTGTTGTTGTGCCAATTGTCAACCCAGTTGGTGTTGTTTTAGATGAATTTCATTCTTCATTATTTGGTATCACGGAGCATGAGAAAAAAATTTTTGGCAAATTATGTTCCCTTTTTACCCCAGATATGATGATTGATTACCATAGTCTTGGAAAGGTAGAAGGTGAAAAATTTGACTCAGGAGATATGGAAGTAATTGTTCCTGCTAATTGTACTAAATGGGGTATGGATGAGCAAATATATCAACATGTTTCCGATAAATTAAAAGAAGCTGCGGCTAAAGAAGGTTGGCCATATGAAGTTCATACTTTAGAAGAATTAAATTTATATTATTTTGGAGATCCTAAAACAGGCAAATTACCTCATAAATATATGGAAGAAAAAGTATTTTTGCTACATATACAAAATACCTATGAACATTATGACACTTTTTCAAATGGAATAAATTATACCAATTATACAAATGGTCCTGCTTATATGAAATGGCACACATTAGTTTTTGGTGTTGAAACAAATCATTGGAGCATTGGTGTTAAAGATGGTTTAGCAGAGAGTGGTATGATAATTACAAAGGAATTACTCAAATTGGGCAATAGTCGTTTTTCATGGGAAAAATATGAAGGTTACCCAACAAATATTATTGTTGGAGATTTTCGTATTTCTGTGAGATCTACCGGTAAAATGCCTGCTGAACGTAGAGTCTCACGTGAAAAAATATGGAAAGAGAGAAATAATTTTAACATATTAAAACGAGAGATGCTCAAAGATCCAAAAGTAACCTTAGCTCAAATTGGGTATATTGGGGAGGATCTTCCCTTAGAATTTGAGTTTTGTTTACGATTACGTCAGAATAAAATCAAAGAAGTGCTCGTAAATGATCAGAATGTTGATTTTGAAACATTTACAGATAATTGTTCAACATTTCTTGTTATTCCCATGAACATTAAAAAACCTGGTGTTTCTAAAATCAAAGTTGTCCACAATGCTTTTGAAGAGAATTAGACTTAGCCAAAAGGAGCCGTCCCCTATACTATATGGAATACAAGGGGGTCAAATCTTTA
>CAZFDQ010000054.1:0-13368 GCA_964518205.1 uncultured Pseudomonadota bacterium
TTTTGGGCGCCCTTTTTTATTTAACTACGTAGTTCAAAAATGCATCGATCAACATCAATTCTAGAAAGCTCAAGGTGTTCACCTTCAAAAGTAATTGTTACATAATAAATTTCACCTTGAGAGGATAAGAGAGTTGTGTTTAGTTTAGATACTTCCTCATCTAAAGGAACCCCAAAACTAAATTTTGTAAGAATGGTTTCTGGGTATACATCTGAACATCTTTGCATTAACTGAGATATATAAACGAAGTTTAAATAGTTATTACCTAATGCAATTACATCTTCATCTTGTCTAATAAAAATAGGATTAGGATTTTCTATAATAATACAAGCAACAATCCTTGGATCAAATGAAAAAAAACCATGAGTATGACGCATATCTTTTCTTGATGAATAATAACACTCAAAGTATTGCGTTGAATTTGGCTTAAAAATAACTTCTTCTATATCTTGCAAATATCTTTTTAACTCGCCATTCAAAGTATATTCTGTATTATTTACTACTGTTATAATTGCTTTGCCAATCTCTTCAGCTGTAATACCTAATAGTACAGGCGCAAAACTTTGGTTAAAACTAAAACTCAATAAAAACCCAAAAATTATTGTTGATAAAAAAATTGTGTTGATTTTCATAAGTCCCTATAAAATTAAAAAAATTAAATATTTTTATTGTTTTGCTTTCTGAATATTATCACTTTTATATTTTATTTTCTAATATTTTAAAACATTACACCTTTATCAAAATATAGGCTTCAACGGCATTGGGTAACTGCTTAATCCAGTCATGAAATTGTATTCTGTTTTTAAAGATTCCGGCAAAAAGATCTAGTTGATACAAATTATTAGTTAAAGCTCCTCCAGAATCGGCCAAAACCCCAAGGCGAATTTCATCTTTTTTTGTTAATGGATTTTGATACCGCAATGCAATAATTTTGCCTAGACCAATGTTATAAAGATCTCCAGCAAAAATACACCCTCCATGGTTTATGTGAATACCTTTTTTTGTTTTGATATCTTTTTTACTTATTTCCCTGAAGTACCAGTATCGCTTTTGGTCCTTAGCATCTTTTATTTTTTTGTCGTAGGAAAATCCATTATTTTTATCTACATTAAATAGCCGAGTCTTGCCATCCGGCATACGCACAAACGCAGAACCTTGCATAATAGCTTCTTCTAACCCGTCGCGAGAAAGCCAGACAAGAGGTTTTACTTTTTTGCTATTTTCATATTTTTCCAAAATTCCATTTACAATATCTTGTTTCGTATATTTAAAAATCTCTTTTCTATAAAATTTTGGATCAACAACATGATACAAAGGATACGGCATTTCTCTTGTTTTTATATAGTTCCCTTCAAGCTCAAAAACGGCATAATTTGTTAATCTAATTTTACCTTTAGGAATTTTCCCACGATCTGCGTTTTCTGGAATTACAACTTTATTTTTGTAAGCAGAAGAAACATCCCCGTGCCATCTTATAAATTTGAAATGCTTATTCAAAAATTTTGGGTCCAAAATTCTGTACGACCGCCCTACTTTTTTGTCGGTTTCAATACTCCAGATAATAAATTGCAAAGTTTTTTTTACATCTTCAGGTGTCATAATATTTTTACTAAAAACTGAGGGTGATAAAATTTTTGCATGGGTATTTCTATTTTCATTAAAATACCGCAGTGCAGAAGCTGCAGCTTTTTGCAACACCAAAGGATTTATTGAAACCGTTTCTTGATTAAATGGAGGCAAACCCGTTTTGTGGAAAAAGTTTGTTACATCAAGCCGTTTGGCTTGTTCCCCTTTTTGCGCCATATTTGCAACTTCTTGGTTGTTGAGGTGATATGAAAGCAGTGGGGTGGTTAGCAATAAAAACATTCCACTCATCCTGAATGTTTTTCGAAAGCCAACGGTTTGAGAAAAATGTATCAAAGGATTTTTCATTGGGAACCCTTTTAAATTTTATGTTAATGCAAACCAAAGATTAAAAATCACTTCTGGCTGTAAAAATAATACACCCTTTTAGGACTATTAAGCTCACATTAAATTAAACCAAACTCTCCATTCCAAAATCAATCATACGCCAAACAGAACCAATAACTCTTTATTTTACAATAACTCCATTATGATACATTTTTATAGATAATTGATTTTTATATAGCACATTTGCTTTAATTTAAGAGGGAAAATATAAAATTAAATCTAAAACAGGTTCCGGGGGAAAGGGAGACTAGATGAAAAAGCAGCTTATCTCATTTATAAAACTAATATGTATCGCTTATTTAATAATATTTCTGCCAAAAGCAATCACACATTTTAGTAAGAAATCAAAACCAAAAGCGCAAAAAAATACAACTTTCATGCTTGGACTAGATAATTTAATTTCAAATCAAAAAAAATACAGCTGGCTTAAAAATATAAACCTTGCACTTATAAGCAACAATGTAAACATCCCCAATCATCAAAACAACCGAAATATAGATTTATTGTTACATAATAATTTTAAAATTAAAAAAATCTTTACTCCTACAAAAAATGAAAACGTCAAATTCCGAAAAAAACAAACTATGATCACAGCCGATTCAGGAAAAACCAAGCTATCTGTTTATTTGTGGAATATCACAAAAACAAGCATCCCCCAAAAAGAACTCTCAGAAATTGACGCCTTAATTTTTGATATGACCGATAGTGGACTACGTCACGACATTTGTTTTGCAAGCCTTGAAAGGGTTTTGCAAACCACTCTTCAATTTAATAAAAAATTAATTGTTTTAGACAGGCCAAATCCCTTAGGTAGTAACATGGAAGGACCAGGAGAAATCCCTTTGCGCACAGGAATGACGGTTGGAGAACTTGCATATTATTTAAATAGATATTCAGAATATGAAGAATCAAATCTAATTGTTATACCAATGGTCAACTGGAAAAGAAATAAACCTTTAGCTGATATAAAAGAAAATTTTCTATCTTTAAACATTACAGGTCTGAATACTTGCTATGCCTTTAGTTTTTTAAGTCTTTTGCAGCAAATAAAACCCATAGACGTTGGAGTTAATACCGAATATGCATGGCAAGCTTTGTTGCTTCCAGAAAATAAACATCTTTCAAAATGGGAAATGGATTATCTGAAAACAATATGTTCAAAGCTAGGAATCTATTGCAAAAACTATGCATACTGGGATCACGAAAAAAAAACAAAACTTTATGGCATACAGCTTAGAGTAAAAAAAGATATTAACAACTTCTCGTCTTTTAATACACTTTTAACACTTGCTCGATTCTTAAATAACAGAAAACATATAAAACTTTCTTACTCAAATTTATTTGACACAACACTCGGATCACCCGATACTAAGTTGTTTTTACAAGGAATTTTAACTTTTGATGAATTAAAAAAGGGTATAGAAAATAGCGTAAAAAATTTTTATACAAAATCAAAAAATTGCTTACTCTACAAACCATACCCCAAAATAAATAATGTTGAATTAATAAAAGGGTAGTTGTGAAAGAATACGGTTTTATTTTAAAAAGGTTTTTGCCCTTCAAACAAAAGGTAAGTATACTCTCTCAAAGCACTGGCAAAATAAATATTGTTACAAATCCAATAACCAAATGCCAACAACTATGGCCAGGAATGCTAGTTACATTTAATATCATAAACCAAAGCACCAACATGTTAATGGCAAGCCATGTAGAAATTGTATGGAACCCTGAAATAAAAAAATCTGAAGACCTTTTTTGGCTGCATGAACTTTTGCAACATTGCTATTACTTTTCACCACTCGAAAACCCCTGCCCAGAAATATTTTACCATCTTTACAACTGTTTTTCTATTTACAAGTTAAAAATAAGATCTAAAAAATTGTATTTTAAAATACAAAGAATCGCAATATTCAAACTGTTAACACTACTCAGTTTTTATCCCGAAAAAGAGTTGGTTAAGTTTTTAGGTCTTTACAACCAATTAGAAAAATCAAAAGAAACACCAAAAGATTTTATGAACATATTACAAAATATTAATGATACACAAATCAAAAAAATGGATAATTGGATTTTAAAATGTATCAACAATCACCCATATGGAGGTTTGTTGAAAATACAGTTTTCGCGAACCAAAAGTCTGTAAGATATTCCTACATCTATTTAAATTATTTTCTTTACAAAACAAATCAATTTGTATTACTTATAAAGACTGATCTATATTTATTGTATAAAAAAATATCTAGCAATAAGGAATCTATATGAAGATACAAAAATCTTTCCTATTCTTAATCCTCTTTTCTCTTTCAATGCTTCATGTTAATGCTTTTTTGGATTTTAAATTTCTAAGTCCAAAAGAAAAGGGTGTTGACTTTGCGTTTTTAACAAATGTTGAAACAAAAAAGAAACAACTCGAAGAACTAGAAAATAATCTCAACACATTAAAAAAAAGATACGAAGATGCCAACAAATCTATATCTCGTAGCTTAAAAAGTATCGAAACCGATATTACAGAAGCAAAAACCAAGCAAAAAGAATCACCTGGCACCCTTTTAGAACATTTAAACAAAAAAATAAATTTATTAAATGATAGAAAACAAAACCTTTCAAAGCTGGAAGAACTTTGGAAGAACACAGTAGAAACAGTAGAAAAACACATAAAACTTGTTCAAGAAATAATAGATATTCTACAAACCCCAGAATACGAAGAATTAAAATTTGTATATTCATGGAAAGAATTTAAAGAAGCACAATCTAAACTTGCAGAATATACAACTCAAATAAATACAGAAAATACAAAAAAAGAAAATTTCAAAAATCAAAAAATGGCAGAAAAAGAAGCCCTAATTTCTTTGCAAAAACAAGTAGAAAACAAAAATAAAGAAAGAGAAAAACTCCTTGCTCCAACAGAAGAAGGAACTGAAAAAGAAGATCTAACAGAGTTAAAACAAAAAGCCGATATTCTAGAACAAGAACTTAGCCTTTTAAGCGAAAAAATTGGATATTCAAATTTAAAAATAGAACACCTTGAACAATTAATAAAACTCAAAGAAAGCGAAATAGAACTTTTACAAAATCAGCACTCCGCAGCAAAAACAATTCTTTCAAAAATTGAGCAACGTCTTGTTTTAGATCAAGCTGATGTAGAAATTGCAAAATCTGAAGCAGAAACAGAAAACTTAAAAGCAATAAAAGCCAAAGAAGAACTAAACAAAATAAGAGACCCTAAAAAAACCGAAAGAGATCGTTTATACACACAACTAGAAGAATTAAAAGAACAAGCCAAACAAATAAAAACCGATGGTGATGAAGTAGAAAGCTATCAAATAGAAACCAAGTTACAAAAGATTCAAAATCAAGTTAACACCCTTGATAAAGAACTAAAAATAATTGATGCAAAAAAAGAAAGAGAAGATGTTCTTGTTGAACTAAAAGAGCAACAATATCAAATATTGGATGCTTATCATAAACTCAACATAGAAAAGGGTGATCTTGATACTATTATTTCAAAATTAAAAAATCAAAAAGGTTTATTATTAACCGCTTTAAAAGTCTCTAAAGATAAAAGAAACGAAGAAATCAACAACCTAATTGATGCCAACCGAAACCTCGACTCTTTAAGATCCAAAGAAGAGGAAATTCAAAATAAAAAAGAAACTGTTTTTAAAACAAAAAATAAACTACTTAATGAATGTCTTTCAAATATAGCCGATGCCAAAAAGTCTTTACACAAGCAACTTAGCTTAACTCAAGACTATTTAGCTGTAAATTCAGACCTTATAAATAACCAAGAAAAAATTATTAATCAATATGAATTTGTTATAACAGACTTAGAAGCAAAACAAGTTTCCATAAGTATCTGGAAAAGATCTCCTCGTGCAATTTCTTGGAATGGATTTGCACAATCTTTGGCAGATGCAGAAAACTTTTTTAAAAAACTATTCTGGGAAACTCCTTTTTATGTAGGCCCATCGGCCATAGTTAAATCAATACAACAACTCAATTGGTACGACTATTTAGGTTTATTCTTCTTTATTTTATTCTTTGCTTTAACATTTATCGGCATGAAAAAATTGCTAATCTTTTTCAAAAAAAGAACTAAAGACAAATTTAAATTATATAAAGATCAATCTGGACACCTTTATTTCAACACAATTATAGATACTTTAATCGAATACATTTTAAATCATTACAAGCTAATTTTTAGTTGGTTTTTTTTCTATCTACATGTATTTTTTGACTTTAAATATCTTTTTGCATTAATCCGTCCATTTACCAACCAATACTTAATCTCTCTTTTCTATCTAGTCTCAATACCAATTCTAATTTATCTATCCAGACATTTAATCTCGAAAACAAAAGCATTAAATCAAAGATTAAGTTTTCTATTTTTTGCAGAAAAATTTCAAGCTAAATCCATATTTTTATTAACAACAATTTTATATTCAACTTCAATCTTAATTCCATTAAAACAGGCTTTTTTAGCCTACTATGATGCACCATCAGAATTTTCAAATGTAATTTTGGCAGCCTATTCATTAATTTTAGTTGTTGCTATTTTACTATTCTTTGGAAAAGATGACGTTTTAACACTTCTTCCATCACGTAATACTTTTATTATTTGGCTAAAAGAACAAATTGATAAATACTACTACCCTGTATTTATATTTGTGATGGGTCTTTTAATTCTTTCAAACCCATATATTGGGTACTACAATCTTGCATGGTATTTAGCATTTGCCGTCCCAAGCTCTTTATTTTTAGTTTATGGAATGTTTTTACTTCATGGATACATTCGTAAGTATTCAATTTCGATTTTCTTACGAGAAAAAGATGAAGAAATTATAGATAAATTTGAACACGCAAAAACATATTATGGATTTTTTATCATAGCAGCATTTTTGGCTTTGCTATTTTTTGCATTTATTTTGTTAGCAAGAATTTGGGGTATTGCTTACACCCCTGCAATGCTATGGAAAGACCTTTCCGAAAACTGGGTTCTTCCTATTGGACCAAACTCTAACTTTGGTATAGTTCAATTAACAACACTAATTGGATTTATTGCAATAGGATTTTTAGTGTCCTCATTGCTGCACAAATTCGTTTTAAACAAACTTTTTGATATATTCCGTACAGAACCAGGAACGCAAAATACAATATTTCGAATTTCGCACTATATCATAATCAGTGTTACATTAATTTTAGGCTTTGCAACAGTACAATTGCAACAATTTATATTTTGGGTTGGCGGTCTTTTGGTCTTGGGTGTTGGTTTGGGTCTTAAGGATATGGTAACAGACTTTGTTGCAGGATTTTTTGTTTTAATTGAACGCCCAATTGAAATTGGAAATTTTATCCAAATAGATAAAGATGATCCTAATACTCTTGGAACCGTTCTTAAAATTTCAACCCGAGCAACAACATTAAAAACAGCTAGAAACTTTTCTATTGTGGTTCCAAATAAAGATCTTATTGCAAAACCAATTATTAACTGGGGACATGGAAGACTTGCTGTTGGATTTGAAGTAAAAATCTTGGTAGCATATAAATCAGACCCTGAACTTGTTAAAAAAATATTTAAAGATACCATTCAAGCACATCCATCAGTACTCAAGGTTCCAGCAATTGCAGTAAGAATCGATGATTTTGAATCAGATGGAATTAAATTTTTCTCTCGAGCATTTATAAGTTCTAGGAAAGTTAGAGATCAATGGGATATTGCAAGTGATATAAGATTTGCACTACTAAAAACTCTAAAAGAGAATAATATTACAATCCCATTCCCACAACATACAATTCATTTTGAAAAAAATAATGAAGAATTTCCAAAAGTTATTGATATAAAATTTGATAATGGCCCTACGGGCGAATCAGCGGAGTAAGAGTAATTGGAGTAAGAGTAATTCAGGTATTATTAAATCAAATAAAGCCAATCCCGCTAAAACTCGTTATACTCGCGCATCAAAGGGATCGGCTTTATTTATAAAATTCACCAAAAATCACACTAAGACGAAAGAATTCGTTTAACCTTGGACATCAAATTATCCAAGAAATCTGTAATAGGTTTTATTTTTAATCTGCTTAAGCCAAAATAAAGAAGCATTACTCCAACAGCAAAAAGCACCAGATTTATAATAATTTTGTAGGTGATACCCAACAAAATCAAACCAGCAATGATTGCTAGAATGCCTGTTAAGTTATCAGCTCCCCATCTCTTTACTTGTTCAATATCAGCCATAACTTCTCCTTTTTTAAAAGAAAATAGCTAAACAAAATTCAGGTTAAATCCAAAGAAGCATTATCTCAATACCCAACCCTTCAGTCAAAATACTTTTCCATCCCTTTAAGCTTACACTAGCAAAAATTAAATATTAACCTCAAGACTTTAAGACAAAAACTAATAAAAAAGCGAAGTATTTAATTAAAAACGATTACGAAATCTATGAATATAAAAAAGAACTTGATGGTGGGAGTTACGCAATTGCAAACCACGATAAATCAAATAAAGACCTAAAATTGCTATTGCAGCCTTAAATATAAAATCGGCAGCAACAACAAAAACAATAATCGCACCCAATACTATGTAAATTAATCCTAGAATACTTCTATCCATTTTTCTTCTTGCCTGTATTAAAAAACAACCCAAAACCTGTACCAATCATCCACAAAGCCAATAGTAATTTGAAAAAGAAAAATGAAAATATAGTAGGAAAAAATACAACAATACCCAAAAATATAAAAATTAAACCCTTAATCTCTCTTGTCATTTTGTACCATTTGCACTTTGCCTTCAGATCCCTTGCTAAACAATAATCTCAAACCAAACCATATCAAAAAAAGAGATACTATAATCTTAAAAGCGATTTTTGAAAAGATTGGGGGATAAAAAATACTTACAGCAAGAGCTATTAAAAAAAAACCAATCAATCTTTTAATCATCTTTGCATCCTTTTATAATATAGTCCTTCATACTACTCTTAAAACTCTCAAAATTAAATTTGCCATAAAGTCATAAAAGCCGCAATAGAAATTATTTTAATAAACCCAAATGGGCGAAGATTGGCGTCCCCAAGGGGATTCGAACCCCTGTTGCAGGAATGAAAATCCTGAGTCCTAGACCTGGCTAGACGATGGGGACGCATATTTCATTCTTAAGACACTACGCTTATAACTGGCAAAGCCAGACGCAGCCTTGATATAGGTTGGTGAGTCGCGTAGGAATCGAACCTACGACCCACGGCTTAAAAGGCCGTTGCTCTACCGACTGAGCTAGCGACTCCCCAATTCAAAGGGGTGAAAACCCTTATGTAATGTAAATTTATAAAACTACGCCCTTTTTGTCAAGAAAATAGCGCTAGTTCAGTATAAAAAAATCAAAAAAATTCAAAAATATTTCTAACCCAATATTTGACTGACTACAAAACAGTAAATTAAAACCCCAAAAATATCCATCAATGTAGCTAAAAACGGTGCTGCTGAGTGTGCTGGGTCAAGATTAAATCGTTCTAACAAAAGGGGCAAAAATGCACCAAATAACATAGATGTTATTACAATCAAAAATAATGCCAAACTAACGGATGCAGCACTTAATAAATCTGGTTTAAAGGCATAAACCCTTAAAAAACCAACAACCACCAATATTGATGCCATCAATAAAGACATCCCAAATTCTCTACCCAAAACTTTTAATCCATTCTTTCGAGTTATTTCTCCTGTTGCCAAACCACGAATTACAAGAGCAGAAGTCTGGTTACCAGCATTACCTCCTGTACCAATAAGCATTGTTAAAAACATAGATATAATAAAATATTTATTAACAACAGACTCAAAACCAGACATTACAAAGCTAGAAATGCTTTGTAACAAAAGTAAGCCAACCAACCAAGGGGCACGTTGCCACAACAATCTCCAAATTGATGTTTCAAAATAAGGATGTTCAACAGGAGACAAACCGGACATTTTATAAACGTCTTCACTTGCTTCTTCTTTTACAACTTCTAATACATCATCTGCTGTAATAACACCTAGAAAATGACTATGTTGATCAACAACTGGTGCCGTTAAAAGACCGTAATGGTGCATTTGATGAGCAACATCTTCTTGGTCTTCATGTGTACCTATACATAATTCATTTTTCAGCAAAATAGATTTTAAAGGAGTATCGGGTTTATTTAAAACCAAATCGTCCAACTTTATATGTCCAACAATCTTATTTTCTTTATCAGTTATATAAATTCGCTGCAATAACTCCTTTTTTTCTCCAATACGCTGCAATAAAGAAATCGCCTTTTTAACAGTAAAATCTTTCTGCAAAGTAACAACATCACTATTCATTATCCTGCCCGCAGAATCTGGTTCAAAGTTTAACCTAGAAATAATCTGCGCACGCTGCCTTCTCTGTAATAACCGCAAATATTTATTTAAATCTTCGTCTGGTAATAAATCAAAAAGTTCTGTCAGCTTATCTGCATGCATCTTTTTCAATATTGAAGTCGCACGATCAGTATCAAGCTTTACCAATAAATTAATCTGTGCATTTTCAGAAAATTCCTCAAAAACCTTACCCTGTAAATCTTTTGGAAGCTTTTGAAATAAAGTTGTTTGAATTTGATCATCAAATCGAGAAAAAAGAACCGCAATATCAGCCGGATGTTCTTGCAAAATCAATTTCCATAAATCAAACCCTAAAGCCGTATTTTCCTTAATAACCGACTCAATATTGTTCTCAATCTGAAAAAATAATTTTTTTATTTTAAGCATAATCTCCTCCATCCGGTATATTTAACGAAATGGAGACCAAATAAATACGAAATTCCACCCCCTTGCCATATTCTAATATAAAATATTTAACCGCAAATAGGAACAAAAGAGAAAAATCGCAATAAAACCGCTTTTTACATTAGTATTTTATACCTTTTTAAAAATTTCGTAAAATATAAATATTATGAAAAACATAGAAAAAACCAAAAAAATCATATACAAATCAATAAACTCAGGTGAAATTAGAATCGATCAATTCTTATTTAGCAATTATCCTGAATATTCTCGCGCCTATTTTCAAAAGTTGATAGGTGAAGAATTGATTTTGGTTAATTCAAAGATTAACAAAAAAAGTAGTTATAAATTAAAAGAAAACGACGAAATTACTATCAATTTTCCTGAAGTAAAAAACTTTGATCTCAGCCCTAAAAAGATAGACTTTGATATTATTGATATTCAAAAAGATTTTATCATCATTAACAAACCTGCAGGACTACAAGTTCATCCATCTCAAGAAAAACAGGTTGATGACGTTACCCTAGTTAATGGTTTATTGTATGAATTCAAAGAACTTAACCAACTTGAAGACAAAGAGCGCCCTGGAATTGTTCACAGATTAGATAAAGGAACATCGGGTTTGATGATTGTTGCAAGAAACCTTCCGGCGCAAATAAAAATTGCCAACATGTTCAAAGAAAGAAAAATAAATAAAACTTATTTGGCTTTAGTAAAAGGACACCCAGACAAAGAAGGCAAGATTGATCTTGAAATTGGACGTCATCGCACAAAAAGACATTTGATGTCACACATCACACACGAAGGAAAGCCAGCTCTTACTTATTATAAAGTTTTAGCATACTACAAAGACTGCTCTTTGGTTCAAGCAAAAATTGTTACCGGAAGAACACATCAAATTAGAGTTCATTTTGCAGCTATTGGTCACGGACTTATTGGTGATGAAAATTATGGTTTTAATTCAAAAGAAATTCAAAGACCAGCTCTACATGCATGGAAACTGGCCTTTGAATTTAAACATAAAAGATTTAATTACTGTGTGCAAATCCCACAGGACCTTCAAACTATACTTGCAAAGATAAGTTAGCTAATAATTCTCTAGCTTCTTCTCCCAATCAATAGTTGCTTCATATTTAGTACTTAACACTGCTTCTTCCACACAATCAGCATGAAAAGCACACTCCCCTTCGCAATCTAAAATTCCTCCTTATTTAGGAAAAAATATTCTATACTGACTAGGCGTAATAGGGCTTTTACAAAGATTATATATTCCAATCACAACCTCATATTCTTCATCAAGATCCACTGAAAAGCCAACACCATATGACAACACAAATAAAAACAAAAAAACGAAAAAGTTTTTTAAATATTTCATATAAAAATTATTCCACAGCTAATACAAAAGCCATAGATAAGTCTAGATAACGACGAAATTGAAAAACAATTAATAGAACTAATCTCTAATTATAAAAAAATCAAATTCTTATTATCTATTTATATAGGATGCTGTGCTTGCAATTGTACCCCAGTAATAGCTTGTGGTAATTGTTGCTATAACATTTGGAAAACGTTTATTCATTTTTTTACGGGTGATTATTGCTTTGAATAAAAATGATTAAACAAGATCTTGTTTTTCTTTTTTTATCTCTTTAAAAATTTTAAGCAAATTATTTTTTAAGATTTTATTTTTTAATTTGTGGCTAGTATTTTTCCGCACTTTTTTATTTTTCTTTTTTTTTAACTTTGTTTTATACTTTGCTTTTCCAATCTTTAGACACCTTCTTTTTAATTCTTCAAAATGTTTTTCATATTTTTTGCAAATAGTTTCATTATCTAAACATACAACATTTTCTAAATTTTTACTTCCTGCAGAAATAGTCCAATTAAAAGAGCCTGTTAACACTTTATTATCAAATAAAGCAAATTTGTTATGCATCAATGCATCGTATCTTCTTCTTTTCTTTGACCCAATATTTTGCGTATAAACAAAAACATCTATTCCATTTATCTTTAATAGCTCTACTTTTCCGTATTCACTATCCAAACATTGTTTGTCTGTAACAATTTGTACATCAACATCACGATTATTTTTTGCATCAATCAAAGCGGCAGCAATTCGCTTGTCTGTTAGCATATAAACAGCCACATAAATTCTTTTTTGAGCCCCATCAATAAATTGAACAAGCTTTGTACTTATTTTGTCATCTGAAGAAAAAAAAGCCTCTGGAGCTGCAGACAAAAAAAATGGGAAAGCCAAACCCAAAAATAAAATAATTTTTTTTCTAAAAAGTGCTTCTAACCTCACATCCTTTCCTCTTTATTTCAGATATTTGAAATTTTAATACCTTATGAATAATTCTAGTAAAAAAAGAGATTTAATGTAAACATATGATATAATATAAAAAGTAGGAGAAAATGGATGAAGATCCAAAAATACAATAGGAGTGTAAAGAATATAAGAATAATCTTAATATTGCTCACTATAGCTATCCCTAACATTTTTTCAAAAAGCTTCGAATTAATCCAAAAGCTTCAAACCAAAATTAGCAGCGATTTGCTCAATATCAGAAAAGAATTTCCCAAATCTCAACCAACTGTTTATTCAGCCTTAGACCAATTAGGCAA
>CAZFDQ010000055.1:0-5698 GCA_964518205.1 uncultured Pseudomonadota bacterium
TCATAACATAGGGATCCAGCTTTTTGTAGGAAATTAAGAAATATGGGCTAAAAATACAGAAATTAGGTCTTTTTTGATTAAAATTCGATATTTAAAGAGGCGTTAAATTCGGCCGTTTTTGGTACATTTCGGCCGGCAAAAGAATAAAGAGCTCCGGCATTTAGCCTGAAATTTTCATCAAATTGATAGCTTAAATTGAGTCCTGCACGATGTTGAATAAGTGAGGTGTTTTCAGTTAAAACGGTTGAATCATATTCGTCAGCATCAATTCTAAATCCACAGTAATCTCGGCCTTTTAATCGAAAATCATAAAAAATGTCTAAAAATGCATTTTTTAATAAAAAGCTTGGAATAATGTTACCAAAGCGTAAATTTATTTCAGTGCCAGGACGAATTTTTATTTTTTTGGCATTGTCTGCAAAGTTTTGAATAGTTGTATCGGGATAATTTTCAAATGTTATAGCGTTATTTTCTGCTTTTATAAAGTATGCATATTCACCCATTGTCATTCTTGCATCAACTTTATTTCCCGGATTTGGATTTGTTCCATTATATGAAATTAATTTTGGAACTCTTTGCGATATGCTTGCAGGAAGATTTGCTGTAACTTTTGCAAAAATATGTGGATTTAAAAAACGATTGCCATTAAATAAAACAGAACTAAAAGTACTCAGTTGCATAAAACCACCATTGCCTAATTCTGGATCCCACAATTTATAAATATTTTTTTCTTTAGCCGTTGGAAATACGGTTTGAAATCCAAAGACTAATCTTTCGGCTCGTTTCCAATCAAATTCAAAGTTTAAAAAAACAGAAATGTCTCCAATTCCTAATTCAGTATCTTTTCTATGAAAAGCAATATCTTTTTTGTTTAACACTGCATCAAGAAAGCCTTCTAAATCATTGTAGAGTTGCAAAAAGTTTCCAGCTCTTAATTGATTTCTTAAATCTGTACTTAAACTGGATGTTAATTTTAATTTATTGTATCTGCGGACAAATGGAACTTGAAAACCAAAAGAGATATCACCTTTTGCAAAGTGACGAGCGTAATTAATATTAGCTGTTTGTTTTTCTGTTGAACCATCAAATGTTAGTGCTTGATCTGCGAGTAAATATAAATAGTGTTTTTCTCCGTTAGCTCCAAAGACGCCTCCAGTTGTAGGACTTGTTGGTGATAATTTTTTTTCTCTAACCAATTTGCTTACAAGTAAAATATCTTGTATTTCAATTGCTTTTTCGCCAAAAACTAATTTAGAAATGTCTTGTGTTCGTCCGCCAGAAGAATATGCTTGTGTTGCAAAATCATAAGAGAAGGAAAGTTGAAAGATATCTTTTTGCATGAATGGGATACTATAAAAAGGCCATGCAGGAAGTTTATAGACAAAAACATCATCAACAGGTGATTTTTTTACATTTTCATAAATCTTTTGTTTTTCGTAGTTTTTAGAATTTCTGAATGCTTGTTTTTTTATTTCCCGGTGTATTTTGGGTGCAAAATAATCTGAATCGTATTTTTTTGTTGCTTTTTCTGCTTTAATTTTGCTTAAAACCATGTTTGAAATTTGTTCATCTATTTCTTGTTGGACAAGTTGTTCAATATCATCGCAATAAGCATTGATAACTGAAAAAGCAAAACACAAACAAAGAATTAAAGATTGTTTTTTAATAATCGATATCATCGTCTAAATTTTCTTCTAGTAGACGTCTTAACATTTTTTTCTTTTTTTCTTTTCTTTTTAATTCTGCCAAACGTTCAAGTTTATCTACTCGGTCCTCTCGCAAAAATGAAAGTTGTTTTTTGACTTCGTCTTTAATGCGAGAATCAATTTTTTTCTTGGCAAGTTGAGCAATCTCTGTGCGGAAGTCATCTGTGTCTGTGGTGTCCTCTTCTTCAACTTTTGCGATTTTTTTAGCCTTTAAATTATTTTGAATGGTGAGTCTTTTTTCTGCAATGGCCGGTTCTTTTTGACGTTCTTTTTTTGCTTCTTGAGATAAGGAGTCGAGTTTGTTTTCAAGATTATAAAATTTTGTATCTATATAGTCTCTTATGCGATCTTCTGTTGCAGATAGTTTTGCTTCAAAGGCTTCTTTTATTTCTTCGTTATTCCAAAATGGTTGTTGTTTTAAAATCGAAATAATAGCTTGAGAGGAAGTTGTTTTTGTTGTGTCTAACTTTTCTTCTTCATTGTAAGATGTTCTTCTGTTTCTTGCGCAAAGATTAATGCAAAAAGTTGAAAGAAGAATAGTTACAAAAAGAGAGAAGATTAGTTTTAATTTAAAATTAGAAAGCTTCATTGCTTTTCTCCTTAGGTTCATTTTATTTGTTCATTACAAATGTAGTATGTAAATATTGTCTTTTATAATCAAGCATATTTTAAAATATGTCAACTTCTTGCCATTAAGACCTGCTTCCATCTAATTTTAAAATAAATGGAAGACCATTGTTGCTACCATAAGCAAAGCCTGTTTTTGAATCATCTTCATTGATTATATCGTCTTTGTATAAATTAAATATTTTTCCATTTTTCATTCTAATTTTATTTTGTCCATCTTTGTCTATAAAGACTGTGCTTACTGATAAATTTGGTACTGTGCCAATAAACTGTTTTACAAAACCTTCAGCAGTAAGATTTGTAGACGCTAAAAGTAAATCTTGAAGTTGTCCTGCAAATTCGGTTGCTACAAACTGAATAATTCCGGTTCCTGTAACCTGTCCGCCTAAATTATCCCAAGCAAATGATAATTCCGTGTGTCTTGGTCCAAGGTATCTGTTTGGTCCTAATCTTAAAATTCCGCCATTATCAATATTTAGTATTCCGTTTTGGTCAAATTTAAATGATGTAAGTATTCCAGGCATACTTTGGTTTTCAAGTGCGTTTATTTCTAAAAGTCCGCCTTTACCAATAGAAAGCATGCCACCTTGTTCAAAATCAAGGCTGCAGGTTGCTTGTTGAATTGAGATTTTTGCGGTTTGTTGGTTTAGCGCATAGTGTTTTAAGCTGTCTACTCTTATTGCAGCAGCTCTATCTACCAATATATCTATGTTGTCTTCATTTGAGTTTCCAATAACTAAGTGTTGATTTGCACCAATTTTAATTTGTCCACCATTATCAACAAGTATTTTTCCATTTCCGTAAATTAAAGATGCACTTTTATTTACAAGACTTAAATTGGCTGAATCAGAGAAAACAAGCGTTGGTTTGTCTGTTGTTGTTGTTCCTTTAAGATTAATTTTAAATCCATCACCAAATGTAACTGTTCCTCTTCCTTTAAATGAAAGGCGGGCATAGGGTTTTAAAGAAAGAATCTTATTGGCATTTGCTGCAAAATAAATTTCAGGTGTATTAGCATTTTCGTCAAATTCAAATGTTAGTTCTGAATTTTGTTCAAAAGATAAAGTTCCATTTATTGTTAGTTTTTTTGTTATTTTGATTGTATTACTACTTCCTTCTATAGCAATAGTATCATTTGTTTTTAATTCTGTATCTTGTACATCAAGATTTAAAGTGTTTTCTCCTGCTAGTAATAGATTTAATCCGGCATCGGAAGCGATAAAAAAATTAACAGCGTTGGTTTGATATAAAAGTATATTTCCGCTTGCGTTTCCTAGTTTAAGTTTATTGATACTTTCATATCTGTTTACTTTTACTGTTTCATCAAAATATCGAGTTGTAATTTTTTGTTTATTATTATTATTGGAATTGGCTTTTAGTTTACTTGTTGTTTTATTTTTTCCTGATGATTGTTGTTCTTTATTTTGTTCTGCAGGTTTGTGTGGAGTTTTTTGTTTTTTGTCTTGTTCATATAAAACATGTAAAGCTGTTTTAAGAAGTTTTTTAGGTGCAGAATGCTTTACCGGTGTTTTTTTTGAAAGATAATTATATGCAGAAACAATAGCCGAATCCAAGCCTTGTGCTGTTAGTTCTTCAGCTTCGATAATAAATGGTTTTTCTCCCGATTCTGGATCATACAGATCCCAAATTGGATCACCAGAAATAATTAAATGTTTTGCGCCTAAAAATGAATTTTCCCAAGCAACAAAACCATTTGATTCATTATTAACTCGTACCACCATGTCATCAAAAATTAAGCGGCCAATACCATCATATGATGTTAATTTTACACATCCATTTCCAAAATTAACAACAGGTATGCCTCTTTCTAGATTAGTTCCTATTTTTTCTGTTAAAACAAAATCCATGTGTAAAGTATTATCGCCTTCATCTGCAAATAATATTTGTCCAGTGAATAAAAGATCGTTCTTTTTCAACATCAATTTATTATTTGGTCCTTGAGTAATAAAAACAAGGTCGCATTCTTCGTATTGTCCATTTTGTTTGTCATGCTCAGAAAATGCAATATTAGGATCTCCAATATTAATTGTTGCTTCTCCAACCAATCCAATTGCTCCAACATAAATGTTGCCAGTTGAAAAACTTACATTATCAAGCCCTTCTCTGATTTCAACGTTTTGTAGTGCTAACGTATTTTGTCCTAAATTTAAAATAGTTTTATAGTCTAAATGATCTTTTGGTAATTTGTCCCATTCATGATTATTATATTTTGGTGGATATGCATCTTTGTTTAGTATGAAAGAAAGGACTTTTTTGCCTCCAGTTCCTCTGACAAAGAAAACATTTGCATCATTTGCAGATTCATTAACTAAATTTATTATTCCTTGTGAGAATGTTATATTTTCGCTCATTTCAAAAACAACATTTTCTGCAATATTTAATTGACTTTCTATTGCGTCGAGTTTTATTTGTTGAACTCGCAAATCAAATGTGCTTTCGTTTAGTCGTGCTAGTTCTATGTTTTTTAAAGTTAATGTTTTTCCGGGATCAATTATAAATTGTGAGTGATCTGGGTGAGAAAATATTAATGTTGCACCATTTCCATCGATTGTTAAATTTTCAGATATTCTGATTCTTTGTCCTGGATGAATATGACAGCTACGATTTAAAGTAATATCTGAAGTTAAAGGGCCTGCTGTTAAAGTTGCACATGTTCCTTCGTCGTCTGGGCATGGGTAAACAATAACTGATCCAGTTCCAATTCCTGTTCCAATTTCTTTTATTGTTCCTGTATTAATTAAAGAGAGTTTGCCGGAGGCAATATTATAAATTTCGTTTTGGGGTTGCCAGATATGGTTTTCATAAATAGCTCTTGGAACTTTTAACTCTCCCGGATTACTTATATCTGTATCAAGCCAGAGTGTTGTACCATCAACACTTAATGAAGCATTTTGATCAAATGTCCAATCATGTTCTCTTAGTATAAATGTTGATGTTCCATCAATATAAATGCCTCCTGTGTTGAGTTGAACATCACTTACAATTTCAACATCAACATTTGTCATATTAATTTGTGTATTTTTATTTCCAAATTCAAAGCTATTCGAATTTATCCCCTTTAAGTAAATATCTGTTAAGTAAAGCGTTACACCTGAATTTATTGAAATTTTGCCATCACCACTAAGGTCTAAAATATTTCCATTTCCGTTTATTCTTCCGTTTTCTTCAAATGTCCAGGTGGCTGTTAATAGAGTTTTTGCATGAAGAGCAATTTCCATTGCATTTTTAAAAGAAAGATTATCAGTCCAAGAGCTTTGTTTTCCTGGTAGGTGCAGTGTATTGTTGTTTAAAACAATGGTTCCTGTTCCTTCAATTTTTACATCATCAGCTAAGCGTAGGTCATC
>CAZFDQ010000056.1:0-1849 GCA_964518205.1 uncultured Pseudomonadota bacterium
ATTCCTAAAAAGGCTGCAAAGGTAGGCATAATAACAGGACGAAATTTTTTTGCTTGTTTCTGCTTGTGGCAAACTTTATTAAAGTACAAGTAAAATCAGATATCGCAAGCTATACAAATGCAAAAACGAAGGAACCGCAAGCTTAATCTAATAGTGTGCCTTTTTCAGTGGCAATCAATAGCAAGCATGAAGTGCAAACGCCTGCTAAAGCAGTCAATTTCCTTACCTTTGCTCAAAAACACACCATGACCTTGCATCCCGGACCCATATTGGCACGCATCAACAGCCCGCACGAGCTGCGCAAGCTGAAGCGCGCCGATTTGTTGCAGCTGGCAGGGGAGCTAAGGGGGATTCATGTTGAAACAAGATTCGTAATGAAATTGAAAAGCTGCTTGACTTGCAAAAAGCAAAAGAAAGTATGTTTTTGCCAGCAATTGCTTTTATGGTCTCTTAATCAATTATATACGAAATTTATTAGCTTTTCGTGAATAATGCAGACTAAATGATTTGTACGATAATACTAGGGATAAAGTGAATAGATTGACATAATAATAAACAAAGAAAAAAGGCATAAAGTGAAATAGTTAAACGGTAAAGCCATTTTAACATATGGTTTAATAAAAGAAATCACCAAACACTTTATGGTTAAACTAATTTGAAACGTATGACAAATAGACCTTTAAATATAAATTTCTTTTCTCAAATTGTGGACTTGCTTCAGTCTGCAAGAAACAATGTAGTGCGTGCCATTAACCAAACTATGGTAACAACTTATTTTGAAATTGGAAGAAAGATTGTTGAAGAAGAACAGGGAGGAAAAGAAAGAGCTGGTTATGGAAGGAAAGTCATAAAAGAACTCTCAAAAGTTTTGACTGTTGAATTTGGCAAAGGATTTTCGGAGAGAAACATAGAACAAATGAGACAGTTTTACCTTGTTTACTCAAAACCGCAAACACTGTTTGCGGAATCTGAAAATGCAAATCAGCAGACAATGACTGTTGATTTCAAATTGAGCTGGTCGCATTACCTGAAACTAATGCGAATTGACGATGAAAGCGAACGTAAGTTTTACGAAATTGAAGCAGCAAAAAACAATTGGAGCGTTAGAGAATTAGAACGTCAATGCGATTCCGCACTTTATACACGTCTTATTTTGAGTAGAGACAAAGACAAGGTAAAAGAGTTATCCGAGAAAGGTTTGCTGCTTGAAAAACCTAAGGATGCTGTTAAAGACCCCTATATTTTGGAATTTCTCGGTTTGCCAGAACATTCCACATATTCAGAAAGTCAATTAGAGCAAGAACTCATTGATAAATTGGAGCATTTTTTACTGGAACTCGGCAATGGATTTACGTTTGTAGCCCGACAAAAAAGAATATCATTTGATGGAAAGCATTTTTGGATAGATTTGGTTTTTTACAATAGGTTTTTAAAATGTTTTGTGCTTATCGACTTGAAAATCGGAGAGCTAACACATCAAGACCTTGGGCAAATGCAGATGTATGTGAATTATTATGACCGAGAAGTAAGAATAGAAGATGAGAACAAAGCAATTGGAATTGTGCTTTGCAAAGACAAAAGTGAATCGATTGTAGAATATACAATGCCTGAAGATAACGAACACATTTTTGCAAGTAAATATAAAACAGTTCTGCCAAGTAAGGACGAATTGAAATTATTGATAAACGAAAAGAAAAGCCATCGTTAAAGCCATACCCATTTGCAATTCGTGCCAGCCGACACACAAGCCAACAATTTCAATAGAGCTTGTATGACTGCCAACGCTTTTTTGCTGACCCTAAAAGCCTTTTTTCCGGAAACAGTAGTGCTTTGATTGATGAATTTAGAA
>CAZFDQ010000057.1:0-4773 GCA_964518205.1 uncultured Pseudomonadota bacterium
ACAAAAATTTTCTTTGAGATGTTGTTTAGCTTTACTAGCTTGCGGTGCTGATCCTTTAAAAAAGAATGCTGCGGGTTGTGCTCCTGTTGGTTTTGTATCTAAGCGAGAAGAAGAGTATTTGCAAGGAAAAATTTCGGACGCAGAGATATTTAATTTAAGCAATATTAGACAGTTTTTTTGGTCACACGTATATAAAAACCAAGAAGGTTTAATTGCTTGGATTTATAGAAATATTGTTGGATATAATTTTAAAATGGTATCTTAACTGTTTTAAGTTGCATAGAATCTGTACTAATTGTTTTCATAATGATCCTTTTTTTATTATTCCTGTCTTAAAACCTGTGCAATATTAATACGTTTAGTTCTTTTTGCTGGAATCCAGGTTGCAAGAAAGCCAAGAAGCATAGTTGCAAAAAATACTACAATAAAAATTTCAGGATCCATTCTTGCTGGAAGGTATGAAATATAATAAACATCTGGGAGCTCTATGAATGGATATTGTTCTAAAAAGTATCCTGCTATTCCTGCTAAAGTTAGCCCGCAGACTGAGGCAAAAAATGTAATGCGCAGGCCAATTCTTAAAAATATTGATCTGATTTTTCTATCAGCAAGTCCCATTGATTTTAGTATTGCAATATCCCGTCTTTTTTGTTGAATATACATGAAGAGTAACGAAATCATTGTCATGCATGCAACAAGAGTAATGAGCGCTAGGATGAAAAACATTACGTATTTTTCTAATTTTAAAGATGAAACAAGAGCGGGGTAAAGGTCTTTCCATGAATTTACTGTAAGCATTGGTAAAAGGTTTTGCATTTGTTTAATTATTTTATCTTCATGATTTGTTCGAGTAAAAATATTTTTTATTGTTTGTTTTACGTAGTCTTTTAATGTAGAGAAAAATTGGGGAAATGAAGGGAGGCTGTTTTTAATATCTTTGAGCGTAATTTGTTTTGATGGATCTTTTAGGTTGAGTGCAATTTGATCTACACCTGGTTCTTCGTCAAAGATTTTAAGTAAGTAGTCGTGGGAGCAGAATGCAAAGTTGTTGTCATATTCTTCTAGTCCAACTTTAAATATTCCTGTAACTTTTACTTTTTCTTTTTTTAGATAAATTCTTTTTTGGCTTGTTGGTTCTGGAATTAAGATTTTTATTTCATCACCAAGCTTGATATTGAATTGTTCTGCTGTTTTGTGGCCTATTATTATACTGTTTGGGTTGAGTAGTTTTTGCAAGATATCAGATTTCGCTCGTACCCTTCGATACGATTCACCTTTGTCTTCGCGATGCTCTGACTTTGGTGAATCACTCAGGGCGAGCGGGGAGGCGGGCTTGCCCGTCATTTCCCCAGAAATGACGGGAAGTATTATTTTCTCTGCAATGTTTGTAACTTTTGCTTCTTCAACCGGATCTATTCCTTTTAAAAATAGAACAGATTGATTTTTGTTTTTATCAATTAAAACTTGCCTGATGCTGTTACCACTAATTCCTGTAATTTGATCACCAAACTTTTTTTGCAGAAAATTTTTGATTCCTTCCTGGTCAATTCTTTCTCCTGGGCTGTAGATTAAAACCTGAGAGTTGATTCCTTGCATTTTCTCGTGGATGCTTTTTTCAAAGCCGTTGGTAATGATTAGAGTTAGCATCAAAGAAAAAGTTCCAATCAAAATGCCAAGAAAACAGATTTTTATCATTAATGCAATATTGCGGTCTTTTTTCTTAAACTTTAAATATCTAGAAGATATATATGATTGCAAACTTTTCATTTACGCCTTCTTTCTGTTACATAGTTACTGCCTAAAACACCGCCGGGTTTAGATTTTGCATGTTTTTTTAATTCTGCTGCAATCTGGGCGAGCTGAATTACTGTTGTAAATTCTTTATACTCATTTGTTATTATTGCAATTGAAATAGACATAATTGGATATTCTACCATGTTGCCTTTTCTATCGTGTGACATGATTTTTTTACGTTCTTGATCTTGTTGATCGTAAAATTCAAGAATCATTTTATCAAAGTTTTTGCAAATAGCTTTAGCTATTTTGGCAGCTTTTTTTGGTATACTTATGGTAATAAAATCATCACCTCCAACATGCCCCAAAAAGTCGGTTGGATTACCAAATTCTTTTATTGCATCAGAAATTATTTTTGCCGTACGGATAATAATTTTATCACCTTGAGCAAAGCCATATTTATCATTATAAGCTTTAAAATTATCAAGATCAGCATATAAAAAAGCTGATTCTTGCGACAAGCGTTGTTCAATTACTCTGTTTATTGTTGCATTTCCGGGTAATTTTGTAAGAGGATTAGAGCTTTGATCACGTTGTGTTCTTTGAAGATTCATAATAAGACGAGCTTTGAGTTCTTCCGGTTTAAATGGTTTTCTGATGTAGTCATCAGCACCCATATTGATTGCCTTTTGCATATCTTTGATATCTGGTTTTTGTGTCATGATTATTATTGGAATATGATATGTATCATATTTTGACTTTAGAATTTGTGTTGCTTTAAATCCATCAAGCTCTGGCATGCTTAGCCCCATAATGATAGCAAGTAGGTCTGGATGCTTTGCAACAGCGTTTATAGCCTTGATGCCATCAGAGGCTTGCAGTATTTCAAAATCATCTTGCAGGACTTTTTTAACCAAATCTCTGATTTCAGGATTGTCGTCTGCAACAAGAATTTTATAGCTCATTATTATTCTTCCTTTTTAATTTTTTTAATTTTAGTTAAATTACATAAGTTAGTATACCTCGAACAAGATTTTGTGAAAATTTCAGGAGAAAATGATGTTAAGAAATTCATTTAGGTTTATGTTTTTATTTATTTGTGTGTTAATCCTATTTCCTTCGTGTATTAAATATTACAAGCTTTCAAAAGACGAATTCCCTCAGGGGGAGGATCATAAAAGATATAAAGAATTACGGGCAGGTAATTTGCGTACGGTTGCCATTTATGATCAGTTTGCAACAAAAGCAATTTTTGATTTACTTTGGCTTTCTGATGATGTTCGAAATGCTTACGTTAACATAAATAGCTTAAAGCGTGGAAGAGATGAACAGAGTAAGCAGGCTATTTTAAGAAGGCAGCTGGAAGAGAATAAACATTGGATTACAATTTATGTATTAGCTGATATTAGAGATAAAACACATACTTCTTTAAATGATAAAAATTCAATGTGGTCGTTATATTTAGAATTAACCGATGGAACAAGAGTAACACCAATTAGCATAAAAGAAAGTGAAGTTGATCCTGAATATCAATTTTTGTTTGGACACAGATTCAATTTGTTCAAACGTGGCTACGTTGTAAAATTTCCAGCCACAGACCTTACTGGAAAAGAATATTTAAATACAGATGAAAAATTTGAACTTGTTATAAGCTCTGCATATAAAGAGCAAAAAGTTTCTTGGCCTGTTATTTCTGATGAAGTAAAGAACGGGGAAAAAGAGGGTGAAGATATAAAAGAGGAAGCTCCAAAGAAAAAAGAGCGTGATATTTATAAAGACGATGATTTCTTTTGGGTGTGATTTAGAGGGGGGAAGTAAATTGTGCACTATCAAGGAGGATATGAATGAGTATTTCAATTGGTGCCGATCATAAAGGTTTTGAATTAAAAGAAAAAATAAAAATGCATTTCAATGATCTTGAATGGCTTGATGTTGGAACGCAATCAACAGAACGCACAGATTATCCAATTTATGCAAAAAGTGTTTGTAACAATATTATAAATAATAGAAGTGATCTAGGTATTTTAATTTGCGGTTCTGGAATTGGTATTTCTATTGCCGCTAACAGATTTAAACATATTTATGCAGGTTTATGTTGGAATAATGAAGTAGCACAGCAAGCAAAAGCGCACGATGGAATAAATGTTTTGGTGTTACCAGCAGAGTTTTTGTCTGATGATGACGCGTTTCAGATAATTCAAACATGGCTTACAACAGAATTTAATGGAGGAAGATACCAGCGGCGACTTGAAATGATGGATGTTTAATAAAAGCTTTTGACGCAACATTTTTTTTGATTTATCTTGTTTTATAAGTATATTATGTATCTTTTTAATAAAATATTGATTGAATGAATACTGATAACAAGAAAATCTTATTTTTAACATTTATTTTCTTTGTACTCTTTAATTTTATCCCCTGGCGGGGATTATAATATATTATCTTAAAAACTAATTTTTATTTGTCTTTTCCTTAAAATCAATTATTACATTGGTTGCTGTTTTTGCAGAATTTGTTCAAAATGAGCTTTTTAAGCGTAGATTAAATTATAAGTTTTGCCTTTTAATATTATTAATTGTTACTTTTGCTTTTTCTAACTTAGGCTTTATGGGAATTATGAGTGTTGCTATTCCAATATTGATGGTTTGCTATCCTGTTTTAATTGTTTTAACTTTGCTAAACTTGGCATATAAATTGTTTGGATTTAAACTTGTTAAGATTCCTGTTTTAATAACATTTATAATTTCATTGGTATTGTATTTAAAGCAGTTTGTTTGTGTTTGTATAACCCCTGAAGGGGTTTGTGGTGATAGGGTGGTTTGATTTACCACGGGTTGAAACCCGAGGCTAAGTTATGTTGCCCATAAAGGGCAAAGAGAGTTTATAAGGCGATTGAAACTCCGTAATACGTTTTTAGCCAATGGTTAGTTATGTTGGGTGAAAATAGAGAAAAAGATTCTTTGCCCTTTATGGGCAATATGTATTAGCCTCGGGTTTTAACCCGTGGTATAAAAGAATGGCTGGATACACAAACCCCTT
>CAZFDQ010000058.1:0-7033 GCA_964518205.1 uncultured Pseudomonadota bacterium
GGCTATCTATTTCCCACGGGTTAAAACCCGAGGCTAAATTATATTGCCCACAAGGGGCAAAGATTAAAATTGAGAAGAAGGTATGCTATGGCCCCCTAAAGCATACCACCATTAAGATCAACCACAGCACCCGTAATATAATCAGCATTACCGCTAGTCAAAAAATCAACAACATTGGCAACGTCTTGCGGGCAGCCAAAGCGCTTTAAACTAATTCTTTGCAAAATTGCTTCTTTAACTTTTTGCGGTAATTTTTCTGTCATGGAAGTTTGAATAAAGCCTGGTGCTATTGCATTAATTAAAATATTACGACTACCATACTCTGAGGCTAAAGATTTGGTCATGGCAATTAAACCGGCCTTGCTTGCAGCGTAATTAGTTTGCCCTGCATTTCCAGAAACACCAACAATGGAACTAATGTTTACAATATAACTTTTTTCTTGGCGCATCATGCGTTTGATGGCTTCTTGCGCGCAAAAAAACGCACCGCGCAAATTTACATTCAAAACAGAATCCCAATCGTTTTGGTTCATACGAATTGCAAGGTTGTCCCTAGTGATACCTGCATTGTTAATGAGTATGTCTAAGCATCGTTCGCACCCATTCGACTCCCCCTCGCTTAGCTCGGAGTCGCTCAGGGCGAACGGAAAATTTTCTTTTTTTACTTGCCCTAACAAATCAAACAATAATTTAAATCCGTTTTTAATAGAATCAACATTAGAAATATCTACCTGCAAATATCCAACACCCAACTCTTTTAACTCTGGAACACGTGGATCATTTTCAGGTACACAATCAAAGACAAAAACGCGATCACCGCGTTTTAATAATTTTTCGACAATTGCACGACCAATGCCTTGCAAACCTCCTGTGACTAATGCATTTTTTTGTGACATTTTTTTTCCAAATTAAGTACAACCCATGAATGGGCAAAGAATTAAAAATTCAATACATAAAACAATAATATAATTTATATTTTAATCTTTGCAATGTAGATAATAAGCAATGTACAAGAAATTGTAAAAAATTAATATCGAAAAACCCTTTAATATCCAGCTTACCGCTATAACTTTTTTTAAATTAATAATATATTCTTTGCCCCTTGTGGGCAACACAATTTAGCCTCGGGTTTCAACCCGTGGTTAATAAATCACCTCACAATCTACTAACCCATTTATGGGTTGTACATAAACCCAATTCCATTGTCTTAACAAAAACTTATGTCAAACTAAAAATAGACATTCGTACAAAAATGCATTCTGATTTCAATTTTGTACACTTTTCTCCAAAAAGAGGTTTTTATGATACAGGACTAGCATGTTTTTTATTAGACATAGAAGAAAAAAAGCAATTGCAAACCCATTATTTACGTGGAAATCTTTTTGAATCTTTTGTTATCTCAGAACTCATAAAATATCGCTATAACAAAGGCAAACGCCCTAATGTATATTTTTGGAGAAACCATCGAGGTAATGAAGTTGATGTAATTATAGAAACTGCAAATAAATTAACTCCTGTAGAAATAAAAAGAGGTAAAACTATTAATTCAAGCTTTTTTGATGGTTTAAGTTATTGGAATAAACTTTCTAAATCCAATCCCAAAGATGGTTTTTTGATATATGCAGGAGACGAAAACCAAAAACGCAGTATTGGCAATGTAATTAATTGGAAACATCTTACAAAAGTATTTAAGCCGTAATTTTTCCCGTGGATAAACTTACAAACTCTCTAGATCCGATTCTTTATCTACCGGATTACTCTCTGCTTTAGTAGATACTTCTGCTTGAGCTGCTGATTTTATTTCGCCTTCAGACTTAGAGCTTGCATCATCTTCATTCTTAAAATCATCTAACGTTTTATCAAATAACACCAACAAGTTTTTTAAATCTTTATAATTGTTAACAGAAACAATTTCTTTTTCTGGCCATTCTTTTTTGAGTATGCGCGACAGTTTATCTCCTGGACCAACTTCAATTATAATATCCATATCTTTAAATTGGTCCATTGCTTGCCACCACAAAACCGGAGAACTAATTTGTTTAACTAGACTTTTTTTGACATCTTCGTTATCAGCTATACATTTTGCAGCAACATTGTTAACAAAAGGAATTTGTAAATCTTTAAAGTCAACCTTTACTAAATAAAGATCAAATGCTTTTTCAGACTCTTGCATCATGCGGGAGTGAAACGCACCTGCAACATTTAATGGAATCGCTTTACCTTTAATTGCCTTTACATCCAACTTTATTTGTTCTAATTCTGGCAATGTTCCAGAAACAACAACTTGACTTGCGGTATTAAAGTTTACAACCTGAGCAACTTTTTCTGTTCCTTCAGAATCGTCATATTTTTTACAAATATCAACAACAACTTCTTGAGGTAAACCAAGAACAGCCATCATACCACCCTCTTGATTCTGTGTTGCATCTTGCATAAAGCTTGCACGCTTTTTAAGTAAATAAAGCGAATCGGCAAAACTCATGCCACCAGCGGTATAAAGTGCTGAATATTCACCAGAACTATGGCCAGCAACAATATCAGGTACAATTTTATATTTTTCTTTTAAAAGTTGAGCTATAGAAGCACTCACCAAAAAGATAGAAGTTTGCGCATTAACGGTTTCACGCAATTCTTTCTCTGAAGACGCAAAACAAAGCCGCGTAAAGTTTTGATCTAAACAACTACTTGCGGTTTCAAACAACTCTTGAACAATCCGTTCTTCATCATAAAACTCTTTACACATTCCCAAACACTGAGAACCTTGACCGGGGAAAATCATTCCTATCTTTTTCATAATAACACTCCAATTTAAGGTTGGTCTTTTCTTAAAGTTTTTATTAAAAACTCTATTCGCTTACGCGATTCTTCAATTCCTAAAACACCAATAAGTTCAAATACACCAGGACTTACAGTTTTACCCACAAGAGCAAGGCGTAACGGCTGCGCTAGGGCAACCAATTTCATTTCAAATTTTTCACAACACTGCTTTGCAAGAGTAACAAGAGTTTCGTGCGATAAATCGACCGTCAATCCTTGCAAAAAACATTCAACCAACCCTACAGTTTTATCTGTTCTCCATTTCTTTATTAAATCTAAATCTAAAGCTTGCGGTGCGTGAGATAAAGAAATCATATCTTGCACCATTTCACGCAACGTTGTTGCACGTTGCTTGTATTGCTCGAATAAAGTTTTTAGCTGATATTGCGACCAGGCGGCAGTTAATTCTTTTTTTAATGAGGAACCCAAATCATCAACAGCCAATAAAAATTTTTCAAAACTTAACTCTCTTAAATAAACTCCATTCAACCATTCCAATTTTTTAGTATCAAAAATCGCACCCTTTTTACCCACATGATCAAGTGTGAAATATTTTATCATTTCATCTTTTGTAAAAATCTCTTGATCACCGTGCGACCAGCCTAAGCGGACAAGGTAATTAAATAATGCATCAGATAAAAAGCCTTGCTGCATATATTCTTTAACACTAACAGCTGCATCACGCTTGCTTAATTTATTTCCTGCCGGCCCTAGGATAAGTGGAATATGGGCAAATACAGGTAATGTGGCACCTAAAGCTTTATAAATTAAAATCTGCTTTGGCGTATTTGAAATGTGATCTTCACCACGAATAACGTGCGAAATTTTCATAAAAATGTCATCCAAAACAACAACAAAATTATATGTTGGCGTTCCGTCACGACGCATAATTACAAAATCATCAAGCTGATCTCGACTAACTTTTATCTTACCCCTAATGGCATCATCAAATTCTATCTCTTTTATATCTTGCGGTAATCTAAATCTTATTGCATGAGGACGCTTAAGATCTTCGGGGGTATACTCTTTGTCTCTACAAGGGTCAACAGGCTTTTCAACTTGCTTACCCCTGTCCTCCGTAGCCTTGGCGTAGGAGGATTCTTGCTGTTGCAAAGCAATATCCGCCTTTTTTTCTTCAATAGATTTAGGATCACAAAAACATGGATAAGCCAATTTTTTATCTAACAATTCTTGCACAACTTTTTTATGCTCTTCAACTCGAGAAAGTTGATGCAAAATTGGTTCATCTGGCATTAATCCAAGCCATTTCAAAGAATCTAGTTGCGAATCTAAATACTCTTTTGTTGATCGTTGCACATCTGTATCTTCAACTCGAAGTAAATATGTTCCACCATGATGACGAGCAAACAACCAGTTAAACATGGCAGTTCGCGCTCCACCAATATGCAAATGGCCTGTTGGCGATGGTGCAAATCTTACCCTTATATCTTTTTTACTCATTTTATTTCACTTCCTAAAACAAACCACATCACGTAAATAAAAACTATTTGTAATAACCCAGATACTTAATTAATCATAAATTAAATGGATAAAATTACAATATCACCCTATTTTTATACTCTTTTTGATTAAATTTAGCAATTGCATTTCTATATGAAAGAATCAATATTTCAGGGTGTAATCGCCCAACGACTTACGCCATGGGCTAGCTCAGGATGTCATAAAACCCAACTATTCTACGCTAATGAGCTCAAGCTTTTGCGTGGCTTGATCAGCCCACCATGAAGGTTTTTGTACCCCTTTACCATATTTTAAGACAAGCTGATTCCAATAATTACGGACTTCGTCAAAGTTTTTAGCAAACCAATAATATTCACCCAAGCGATATAAAACCATATCGTGAACTGGATCTTTAGAGTCTAAAGCCATTTCTTTTAATATTGAAACCCCTTCCTCTTTGTTCCCATTATCGATGTTTAACAATGCCAATTTGACTTTGAATGCAGATTTTGTTGCAGAATCCTTCATTAATCCAACTGCATTTTTTAAAGCATCTCTAGCTTCAGAAAATTTGCCTAAATTAATTAAAGCGTCAGCTTGATAAGCAAGAAACATTGGAGCAATTCCCGCACCTTTGTTATTTTGATATCCTTTCTCAAAAACAGATGCCACGCGCAACCATTTTTCTTCTTCTGATGTAAAAAATTCACCAGCCAAATCAATTTTATCGTCTTTTAAATCTTTTTCATGTACTGGAGCATCATAAATTTTTAAAGCGGCAACAAAATCTGTATGTGCTTTTTTTTGCAAACTACTTTTATAAAAGCTGTAACCAACAAGAAGAACAATCAAACCTACAAAAAAAACTGCTCCTAATAAAAACTCTTTTTTGTACTGCAAAACATATTCATAAGCTTTGCGCATCCATGCGATCATTGGATTTTTTGAAAATTCCATAAGACTCCTCCTTCTTTAAACAATTTTTATAAGCAAACAAAATAGCATTCTCTGTTGCGTTGGCACTAGAATTACCATGCGCAACAACAACAGTTCCACATACCCCCGCCAATAAAGCACCCCCTAGTTTGGATGCATAATCTTTTTTACCAACCGCATACGCAGTAGCTTCAATTGTTTTAAGCAATATATTACCAGAAAAGCCATCACAAACAACCACATCTGCTTGTTTTGCAAAAACACCTTCCGGTTCAATGTTGCCAACAAAATTAAGATTTGAATCCTGCAGTAAAGAAAAAACCTGCTTTACAAGAATTGAGCCTTTTCTTTGTTCACGCCCATTAGACAGCAGCGCAATACGGGGGCTTTTTATTCCTAAAAACTCTTTTGCATAACCGTTGCCCATATAGGCAAACTGCTCCAAATATTCTGGCCTGCAATCCGCATTTGCACCAAGATCAAGACACAAAACATCATGTGACCCAATAGGCAACCTTCCAATTATTGCTGGACGATGAACTCCTTGCTTTTTACCTAAAATAAAAGTTGAAGCTATCATTATAGCACCAGAATTCCCTGCACCAACAAAAGCATTGCTCTCCCCAAGCTTTACACTCTGCATAGCTCGAACCAAAGAAGAATCTTTTTTGTTTCTAATCGCACTTACAGGATCTTCGCCCATCTCTACTACTTGAGGGGCATCACAAACAACAATGTTTTCTTTACGCCAAAGTGTATCTTGTTTTGATAAACAAGATACAACTTCTGATTCAGGTCCAAAAAGCGCTATTGCTATTCCTCTTTTTGCTGCAAGCAATGCTCCTTGCACAATCTGTGTTGGAGCATTATCTCCTCCCATTGCATCAACAGCAATCATGCCTACCTCATGCATTTATTCTATTTTTTCTCGCTAGATTGCGCAGAATGCTCAACAGGCTTAGCTTTTGCAACTTCTTCTCTAGATTGTCTTGCCTGAGTTCTTTCATACATGCGATCTGCTTTTGTTCTTAGCACTTTTACACCTTTGTAATGTCCGCATTCCTTGCAAACTTGGTGTGGAAGAACTGGAGCTTGGCATGTTGAACAAACAGCTATTCCTGTTGCCTTCATTTTAGAATTATTTGATGATCTTTTATCACGTCTAGCCTTAGACGTTTTACGTTTTGGTACTGGCATAACAAAAACTCCTAAGTTAAAAATCTAATTTTATAAACATAAACAATAGTTCGCACTACTATCGAAAAAGTATCCAGAACGAATAGTTAACGATTTTGCACAATAACCAGTATAATCTTTATACAATATTTTGCACATTTTAGCTACATAAAATCGTTTATTATCGTAATTTTTTACTCCTATTTTGTCAAAGGAGACTACATTATCTTGTAAAATCGGCTAGTTTTGGCAGACTAGAGGTGTGTTAAAAGCTAAAGTTTATTTTTTCCTTTCAAGTATCTGGATCCTGAAACAAGTTCAGGATGACGACTATTGCATAAAGATACAACTTCAAAGGCCTTGTTAAAACCAAAATAGCGTTAAGTTAAAGATTTTAAAAACAAAAAAATAATTTTAACCCACAGGAGATTGTTGCATGGCAAAAATCACAATGGAAATGGTAAAAGAGTTAAGAGAGAAAACTCATGTTGGAATGATGGATTGCAAAAAAGCACTTGAAGAAGCAGGCGGAGATATTGATAAAGCCATTGAAGTATTACGCAAAAAAGGTGCTGCTGTTGCTGCAAAGAGAGCTGGCAAAGAAACTTTAAACGGTAACGTTGAAGCTTGCGTTTCTTCCGAT
>CAZFDQ010000059.1:0-1511 GCA_964518205.1 uncultured Pseudomonadota bacterium
AAAATATATTTTTTCATTTTTTTCTCTCCCATCACGTTGGATCTGTCCATAACATTATAAACGCCAAATCATCCTGATGCTCAAGGGTATACTGCAAGTTGCGCATAATTTGAACATCAATTGGACGGCGTAATTGTTTTACAAACATTTTTATATCGTAATCAAACTTGCTTGCATCAATTCCCCAACCACCTTTTTGAGGTGAATCTAACATTGTATTAAGCTCGGTAAACGACATCACCAAAACTTGATCTTTTTTTGCAACAAAATCTGCTTGCTCGCAGTATCTGCGTTCGTAAACAATTTGTCCCAAAAGTTTATTTCTTTTTTTCTTTATTGTTTTTGTCTTGCCACTTTTTGTTGTCTCTTCTTTTTCTACCCACGACTTGTCGTAAACTTGCCAAACAATTTCTGCTTTTGGCAATTCAATCATATTGGCCCCCAAGAGTTCAGGATGACTATTTATAATCTCTGGATGGCGTTTAAGATTTTCTACACACACAGGCATTCTGAATATTCCACTACTCTTATATTCAGCTCGTTTTAAAACAATTTTTCTTTCATCAAAAACAAATTCTAGCTCATCACCAATTCCACCTTTAACCAGCCACTCCCAACCAGAAGAATAATATTTTATCTGCGTAGGAAGCACAGGATCAATTATGCGCACATTATAAATTTCGTTTTTTATCAACTGATAAATATCCGGCCCACCTGCAATATAAACTAATTCCGTTCCCTCATCATGCAATCTTTTAAGCTCATTAATGCAATCCTGATGCCACCATATCCAAGGAATAGAAATTAAATATTCATGCAGGCATAAAAATAAAAACCTTCCAATTGTATGCAACTTGGAATTAGAAAGTATATTTTTAAATTCCGGAAACGTTTCAGGGTTAAAACAGTATTCAAATATTCTGTTACCAAAAGATAAAGCAAATTTTGAAAAACGATATGGGTCTTCTTGGCCAAAAAGTATCTGAAAAATTAGCTGATATTTATGCATTAAAACATCAGCAGAAATTTTATCTTCTTCGCTATTTACTCCCATTTCCAACCAACCACAATTTTTTAGGTATTCAATAAATTCTTGTGGATTATTTTCCAGCAATTCATACATTAAATAAAAATTTTCACGCAGCTGATACATCAAAGTAAAGTCTGCATTTGTAAATGCTTTTTCTAGTTGTTCATTACTGTTTAAATTAAAGACTTTGAATAGCGTGCGCATAAAGTGCAGATTAACTTCATATCTTTCTTTTACATCACGCAGGTTGTGCTCGCTCAGATAATTTTTCATCTCCCCCAAGCTTATATCTGGCACCACCTGGCCTATGGAAACAATTTTATCTAAAACATCTTCTGCACTTCGTATTTGTGCGCTGTTGAGGTTGATGTTGATTAAGGTAAACAAGAGGATGCTGCCAAGAAATTTTTTCATCAAAGTTCTCCCTTTTGATTTGTTTAGTAAATAAGTTTTAAAAGGATTTTAATAATGTCTGGATCCC
>CAZFDQ010000060.1:0-2037 GCA_964518205.1 uncultured Pseudomonadota bacterium
TTTGCTTCAAAAATTATTTTGTTATTGCTTTCATTTTTGAGCCAATTCCCATCCCTTTTGATTTTATATAGAATATCAAGCGAATCAAAACGAGTAATAAACCCTTTGTTATCTTTTATTTCTGCCGGAGTACGTGTGATATTTTTGATTTGAAACTTGAAATCTTCCGCTTGCAAATCAACACAATTTGCAAGTAAAACACAAACCAATAAAATTGATTTATAAACATTCTTAAACTTCATAATAACCTCCTATTTTCCCCAAATAACACACAAAATATAACTATAAAAAACAAGAAATCAAAAATTATAGAATCATACAACCTCCTTTTTTTAGAAATAAACAAACTACAATCTATAGCTCATCTATATTTAACATAATAAATTCCTATATTTAATTGCAATAAATTTTTATTTTAAGCCCCAAAAACCCCAGATCTGACCATCAGGAAAACTAATCCATACAAAGCACCCCATTTTAAATATTTTCATACAAAACAAACCTCTTGCACGCAAAAAAGTCCTTCAAACAAGTCTAAAGCTCTTTTTACCCACCTATTGTGCCACAACAGGAAATTTTTACTTTGCTCTAACACAAAAAAAATAAGACTATACAAAAACCCTTTTTTTGCTTTATACTATTATTGTGAAAGTGAGGGCGAATAGCTCAGCTGGTTAGAGCACCTGCCTTACAAGCAGGGGGTCACAGGTTCGAATCCTGTTTCGCCCACCATACTTCGCTCCAAGGCTTCGGTTGGCACGACTAACTTTTTAATTGAAATAATATTGTCTTTTGATATTCTAAAAATCAAAAGGATTAAAAAAATAATGAGTTCCTCGGTAGCTCAGTTGGTAGAGCAAGCGACTGTTAATCGCTGGGTCACAGGTTCGAGTCCTGTCCGGGGAGCCAGCTTTCGCTCTAACGAGCTTCAGCTGGGCAGGCCATCCTAATAACAAAGCTATTATTTATAGAAAAGTTTAACGAAAGCTGTCACACCAAAGCTTCACGCGAAGGCGGACATCCGCAGAAATATGTTCTACGTTTATCTTCTAAGATCAATTCAATATTCAAATAAGACGTATACAGGATATACAATTGATTTAAAACAACAATTTAAAGATCACAATCAAAGCAAATCTATTCATACCTCAAAATATGCCCCTTGGCAATTAGAAGTTTATTTTGCATTTAAAGAAGAATCTAAAGCAATCGCATTTGAAAAATATCTAAAATCAGGTTCCGGCCGAGTATTTGCAAAGAAACACTTTTAATCTAAACTAAAACCACAATCTTAACTACTTAAAACTTATACGGAATATTGTAATAATCGGCTTTATTGGCAGCGGTAAAATGGCAAAAGCCATAATAAAAGGCTTAATAAAAACAAAAGAATACACAATCCATGCTTCTGATATATCCCAACAAAGAAGAAACTACATTCAAAATACATATAACATAAATACAACTGAATCTAATAAAGACATTATTAAAGCCTGCAATATAATAATTCTAGCCGTAAAACCTCAAAATATGAAATCTTTATTAGATGAAATAGCTCCAATTACGACAAAAGACAAAATTATTATATCAATAGCAGCAGGACTAACACTCGATTATTTTAAAGAAAAATTTCCTCTTAACAATATTGTAAGAACTATGCCAAATGTTGCATCACTAGAACAAGAAGGAATGACCCTAATATCATTTAGCAAAAACTTTCCAAATGAAGAAAAAAATAAAATTGAAAAGCTCTTTTTATCTGTTGGAAAAACAATAATAATCGATGAAAATATGATCAACGCTTTTTCAACCATTAGTGGTAGCGGACCAGCATTTTTAGCACTTTTTGTAGAAACATTAATTCAAGCCGGCACAGATATGAAACTTGATAAAAATCTTATAATACAAACTACGATTCAAACCTTTATCGATACGGCAAAGCTACTTCAATCAGGAATTGATCCCCAACATCTACGCGAAATGGTTCCTTCTCCTGCAGGAACTACAGCAGAAGGAATAAAAACTTTTAATGAAAAC
>CAZFDQ010000061.1:0-2599 GCA_964518205.1 uncultured Pseudomonadota bacterium
TGCTTTTGGGGGCTGGGTTTTCCTTTTTCTTCTATGTCTTTATGCAGCAAAAATTTTATTTTCATAGTGTATGTGTCTTTTTTTCGGCTTGCTTGTAACATCTTAGCATTTTATTCATTGTTTTTCAACAAAAATAGCAATAAAAGGAATAAATATAAAGGTTTTTCGGAAAAATTATTTAATGGGAGAGCAAAATAATGAATAAAATTGAGTTGAACTATGTCGTTTGCCTGCTATGGGAATAGTATTTTTTGCTTTTCACTTTTTCGTTGGTTTGTGTTTGGGTTTTTAAAAAATAAGCGTGTTTTTTTGTCATTTTTTAGCTTTTATAAATTCCTTTGATAATACAATACACAGAAAAGGACATAGCTCTCCCATGCTGATTTTTTACAATCATTGTGATTAATATTTTGCAGTTTTCAAAGATCGTTTTTTCTCATCATAGCATTATCAAGGAACCGACATTTTTTTTATCAGCATTTTCCCTGTTTTACATTCAGGACAACTAAAGATGTCTTTCTTTAATGTAATTCTTATTACCTCTAAGGCAGACACTCCTTCTAATATTGGCAAAAATGAAGTTTTAGATATCAGCTCAAAACAACTGGAAAGTTTTGTTTTCATATTACACAAAGCCAAATATCCAAAATATCGAATTTTACAAAATCTTTTTGGCAAAACATGCTGCAAAAATCGCCGAATAAACTCCTCTGCCGAAAGCTCAATACTTTCTTTTATCCCTGACTTTCGATTATTTTTATAAGAAAATTTTACTTTGCCGTTTTGGTAATCTATTATTCGATGATTTGATATTGCCACTCTATGGGTATAGTTTCCTAAATACTTTATCAAAGATTGTGCATTTGACATGGCTTTTTCGCAATACACTACCCAATTTTTCTTATACGCTTGGTTTTGTAACTGCTTAAAATTCTTCGTATTATCCGGTAATAGCATTTCTTCTTTAGCGACAGCATTTGCTAATAAACTGCACAAGATTCCTCTAAAAACCTTACTTATGGCTTTTATTGGCACGAAAAACTTTCTTTTAGACGCTATCCATTGTCCCATATCTTCGTCAAGTCCTCCGGCCGGCACTATCATATGAATGTGCGGATGATACGATAAGTTTTGACCCCAAGTGTGCAAAATACCAACTGCACCAACTTCTGCTCCCAAAAAATCAGGATTAGAAGCGGTTTGCTGCAAGGATTTCCCCGCTGCTTTAAACAACAGTGAATATGCAACTGCTTGATTTATATAAAACAACTTATTCAGACAATGTGGCACAGTGAAAACCAAGTGAAAATACTTTGTTGGTGGTAAATTCGAAGCGAGTTTATCAACCCATTTTTGTTGTTTTATATACTGACATTTTGGGCAATGCCGATTTCTGCATGAATTATAAGATTGTCTTATATGTCCACAATTATCACATTCTTGTGTATTGCCACCTATGACTGATGTACGGCATTGTGTTATTGCTTTAAAGGCTTTTCTTTGCTCGACACATAAAACATGCTTTTTTATAAAGCTTTCTGCATTATCTCTAAAGATATCTGCAATTTCTATCTTTTGTCTTTTGTTTTCCATAACAGTATTTTTTAAACATTCATAGAATCTGCCGGAGAAACAATTTTTGCAG
This sequence comes from uncultured Pseudomonadota bacterium, assembly GCA_964518205.1. Taxonomy (GTDB): domain Bacteria; phylum Babelota; class Babeliae; order Babelales; family UASB340; genus CAZFDQ01. Next base: position 1,646 of record CAZFDQ010000061.1, read on the forward strand.
GATCAATATTCACCAGATGTAAATATCGGGATGTGGTTCTTATGGAATTATGTCCTAAAAGTTTTTGCACTATTTTAAGGTTTACGCCACTTTCCATCAAGTGTGTAGCAAAGCAATGTCGTAAGGTATGAAACGAAATGTTCTTTTTTATTCCTGCTTTTTTGGCATTGTTTTTTACAATTCCACTAAGGCTTGTGGCTGCCAAATATCGTCCTTTGTATTGTTGCGATTCAAATAAATAGGTCTGTGGTCGGTACATTGAATAATAGAACCGAAGCAATGTTAATGTTTTTTGGGATAAAATTGAAAATCTGTCCTTTTTCCCTTTTCCTTGTGATATATGAACTAGCATTCGTTTTGAATCGATTGCTTGGGGCTTGATTTGTTGTAATTCCGTTTTTCGCAAACCTGCGGAATAAGCCAACATTAAAATAGCTTTATGCTTGACATTTGTTGTTGCCGATATCAAATTTTCTACTTCTTCCAAAGATAAAACTACCGGCATTTTTATCTCTCTTCGTGGGCGTTTTATCTTAAATTGTTCCCATTCTCTGCCTAAAATATCGCTTTGTAATATTTTAAAGGCACTAATACTTTGATTAATTACTGAAATAGATACTTTTTCAACCGCAATTCTATGGTGTAAATACGCCTTTAATTGCCCTGTGCTTACTTCTTCTATCGGAACTCCTGTCCAATGCTCTATTTGCTTTAAAAGACTCGTATAAGTCGTAATTGTACTTGTGCTATAATTGCGATATTGCATCTCATAGCATACTTTGTTAATAAAATCTTTTTGTGAATTGTTCATATCGATAAATTTTAGTGAGTTTGTTAACTTCAAATTTACCGATAAAAATTATCGACACAGAATGTGGAGATTTAGTTCAACTAGCTTTTATTCTTTCTGCAATAATATTTCAGAACCGCGATAAAAAACATAAGCACTTATTG
>CAZFDQ010000062.1:0-2945 GCA_964518205.1 uncultured Pseudomonadota bacterium
GTCTACCAGTTCCGCCACCCTTGCGGAGTGATTAGTAAAATATGTCCGTCTTCGCATAACTTTTTTAATACAATCTACATTATAAATAGATGGCCGTGTCATACGTAGTCTTGGCGAAGTATGGGTCGCCGGGGACTCGAACCCCGAACCTGCAGATTAAGAGTCTGTTGCTCTACCATTGAGCTAGCAACCCACTTGTATTTTATCACAAATATAGGCTGCTGCAAGGTTTTCTTAATTTTTGCAAATTATGGCTTTGGGTTGTAATATGTATTTTAAAAGATGAGAAGATGTTATTAGGTTTTTTAATTGTTATTGTGGATTGGATGATTGTCTTCCTAAACTTGTTTCAGGATGATAACTTGCTAAAGTATATATATTTAATGTATAACATATCCTTATTTTAAAATAATTTTAACCCCGAGCTTATTATGAATCTTGATATGCCTTTAGAACTTTTAAATCTTCAAGAAACTCAAGAAGATAAAGTTTTATCTTTTGAGCCGTCAACCTTTGATGAATATTTAGGCCAAAAAGAAATCAAAGAAAAATTAAAAGTTTATACTCAGGCTTGCAAGCTGCGTGAAGAACATTTAGATCACATTCTACTTTTTGGTCCTCCGGGTTTAGGAAAAACAACGTTGGCAAAAGTTGTGGCAAAAGAGTTGGGTGTTAGCCTAAAAATTACAAGTGCTCCCATTCTTGAACGCAGTGGCGATCTTGTTGCAATTCTTTCTAACTTGCAAGAACGCGAAGTTTTATTTATAGACGAAATTCATCGTTTGCCAAAAAATGTAGAAGAAATTTTATACAGTGCCATGGAAAATTTTTGTGTAGACATGATTATTGGTCAGGGTGCGGGTGCAAAATCAATTCGTTTACCTTTAAAACCTTTTACATTAATTGGGGCAACAACAAAAACATCATTAATCTCTGGGCCATTGCAAACGCGTTTTGGAATAACAGAGCGTTTAGATTTTTATGATGCAAAGTCGTTGGCTGATATTGGTATGCAAAATGCAAGCTTTTTAGGCTTGCCAATTTTGCCTCAAGCTGCCATGGAGCTTGGAAAGCGTGCTCGTGGTACACCACGAATTGTAAAAAGAATTTTAAGACGTGTTCGTGACTTTGCACAAGTTCATAAATATAAAGTTATTGATGATGAAGTTGTTCAACTCGCATTAAAATTTTTAGGAATAGATGAAGACGGTTTGAATAAATTAGATAGAAAACTTTTGGCTCACATTATAAAAGATTTTGATGGTGGTCCTGTAGGTATAGAAACTCTTGCTGCAATGACAGGTGAAGATAAAGAGACATTGGAAGATGTTTGTGAGCCGTTTTTAATTCGTCAGGGGTTGATTCAAAAAACAACTCGAGGTCGACAAATTAATCCTAAAAAAATTATTTATTTAAAACGTAAATTATTTGGACAAAATTTAGCAGAACAAAGTAATTTATTTTCTTAAGTTCTCAACTATTTCTTAATATTCATATTTTTATATCCAAATATTAAGGATTAGAAACGATTTTTGGATTTTACTTGATGAATTTTACATTTTATTTAAAATTAAATCTAAGAGCTAGTGTTTTAAGTTTTTGTGTTTATGGACAGAGGTTAAAAGAATGAATAGTTTATGCTTTAGAGGTTTTAATTTTCTTTTACATTTTTCCCTGAGCAGTTCTTGTGTCCATCATCATGCTCATCATGGCCGTTAGGCCAAAATTCTTATTTTTTCAAATAAATATTTGTTTTTTGTTATCTTATTTTTAGTTTATAAAAATTAACTTTATAAGGATTTGGTTATGAATGGTTTATTTTTGCTGTTGTTTTTTGGGTTGGGCGTTATTTATTTAATTTTAGGTATTATTGTTTCTCGAGGAATAAAAACTAATGAAGATTATTTTTTGGCGGGAAGAAGGGTTGGTTTTTGGCCGTTAACGTTTACTTTAGTTGCAACACAGATTGGTGGAGGTATGCTGCTGGGAACCGCGGCAGAAAGTTATAGTGTTGGTTATTATGGTTTATTTTATACTTTGGGAATGTGTTTAGGCTTTTTAATTTTAGGTTTAGGCTTTGCAGCAAAGTTGCGAATTTTTAATGTTTCAACAACTGCAGAACTTTTTGAAATAAAGTATGGTTCTATAAAATTAAAAAGAGTTGCATCATTTTTATCAGCTCTTTCGTTGTGTGGAATTTTGGCAGGACAAGTTGTTGCTTTAAAGAGCTTGCTATGGGGGCTTGGCTATACAAGTGATTTAGTTGTTATTGGGTTTTGGCTTTTTATTGTTACATATACTGTTATAGGTGGGCTAAAAGCCGTTGTTGCAACAGACACCTTTCAGGTAATATTTTTGATTATAGTTTTTGTGGCAATTTTTGTATACAGCTTGCTTTGTGAACCTGGAAATTTTTTTAGTTTTAAAAATATGGTTGCAAGGCAAGACTTTTTTTCTGCGGGTCGTTTAACCTTTTTAAATGTATTGCCGGTTCTTTTAAATCCGATGTTGTTTTCTTTAATAGAACAAGATTTAGGACAACGCTTTTTTTCTGCAAAAACAAAAAAAGTGGCAGCAATGGCTGCTATTGCTTCTAGTATAATTTTATTAGTCTTTTCTTTTGTACCTGTTTATTTCGGGATGAAAGCTGGTTTGAGTGGAATTAAAATTGCTGTTGGTGCAAGCCCTTTAATTCCGCTGATTTCTGAAATGGCTAATAAGTTTGTTTTAGCTTTAGTTGTTTGTGGTTTAAGTGCTGCAATAACTTCGACGTCCGACTCTTTACTTTGTGCAATAAGTTCAAACATTGCTCAGGATTTTGATTTTAAATTTTTGAAAGGACAAAGAAAAGTTTCTATTTCTATGGGGATTACCTTTATAATTGGTATGGCTGCTTTGGGTGTTGGTTTTTTTGCACAAAACATTATTAATACACTGGTTCAAAG